>JADHUC010000419.1 GCA_016784735.1 Pirellulaceae bacterium
CTCGGCCAAGTTCCGTTTTTGCGAGAGCGAATTCGTCTGATAATGTCCGGCGTCGCTCCAAAGTCGATGTCCGGCACAACGCGACTTGTCGTGTTAGCGATCGCGGCCTTGCTGTTGCCACTTGGCCCAGAACTTTTCGACGGAGCCATCCGCCGCGCCGATGCAGCTCTAGAGCCCCTTGACGTAAATGTCATCGGCGACATTAGCTTAACGACACTACCCGCCGAAGCGAAGCCCGCAGCGACGCACCTCGTCGCAGGCGATGATACGAGCGTCGATATCACATCCGCTAAACGATTGATCGACAGTCTGAAAGACGACGTCATCGACGCGACTACCAAGGAAGTCGCCGCTTGGGCGATCGTGAACTCCCCGGACGGTCGGTTCCAGGCTGTCGCCAAGGCTGACGGTGGGCTGTTCTTAAGCGACACATACCGCCGGCGGTCATTTGATCTCACTGAGTATCAAGTTTCGTCGATTGCGTTCGTACCGCACCGAGATCTGCTCGCGGCAGGTGGATCAGACTCGTCCGTCTACCTTTTCGATTGCGCCAGCGGTGAACCAGTGTTGACCTTTACCGGACACGAATCCGCGATCGGATCTGTCGCCGTTTCGCTCGATGGTGAATACGTCGTGTCAGGCAGTCGCGATGGTATGGTGAAGTTGTGGGACATCGATTACGAAAGAGAAGTTCCGAGCCGCATCCCGAGGCATACAAGTGCGATCAACTGCGTTCGGTTCTCTCCAGATGGCCGCCTGCTCGCGATCGCGAGCGGCGATTGGCTGACCTCCGAAGAAGGGACCGTCGTCATCTGGGACCGACGAGGCGGAACGACGAAACAACAGCTCGACGCTTCGTCCCCGGTCGGAGCGATCGCGTTTGGAACGGATCAATTAATCACTGCGGAATGGAACGGCCAATCGACGACTTGGGATCTAAGCTCCGGTACGGCCGCCGCTTCCGCAATGATCAGCAAAGATACGGTCTCGGCAGCCTCGTTCGCAGCCGATGCTCAATCGATGTTGCTTGCAGCGGTCGACGGCGAACTGCCGTTGGCGACGACGCCCGTTTGGTTCCAACGCATGGATCGTGATCGAGACGGGCAATTGGCCTGGAACGAATTCCAAGGTCCGCGAGGCATCTTCCGCAAGTTGGACGCGGACGCCGACGAGATCGTATCGCAAGATGAAGTCAGCTCGACTATCCAGTGATTGCCAACACGCCCTCGTCACTTAACAGGTCACCTCGAAAGGAGTCCTTGAGCCTAATGTACTTGCGCTGCCCTTCGTCGAACTCTTTGGTCCCTTGTCTCGTCGCGTTCATATTGACGTGCGGTAGCGCCGCGGTCGGGCTGACTCAGAAAGTGCAGGCTGCCGATGATGCTGCGGAAAGATTGTCGGGATCGAAGTGGGCTCTGGTCATCTGCGGCATTCCTGGTGATGAAGAACACCACAAGTTGTTCTCCGAAACGATCGAAAGCCTACACGAGTCGCTGATGAAACAGCTTGGATTTACGGATGCCAATATTCGCATTCAGTTTGGTGCCGACGCAATCGAGGAAGACGGCCCCGCGGTTTCGGCAGCCCGCGGCAAGGCGACTCGCAGCGAGCTGACTGCAGAAATTGAAAGCTTGCGCAAAGAATTGCAGCCAACCGACGCGCTGTGGGTGTTTGTACTCGGACACGCGCATTACGACGGAAGCAAGTCGTATCTGAATCTCCCCGGAGCTGGCTCTGGCGAATCGGACATCCACCAAGACGACTTCGGCAAGCTGTTTCAAGATCTGTCAGCGGCACAACAAGTCTTCTTCGTCACAACGCCAGTCAGTGGATTTTTCACTAGACCGTTATCCGCCAAGGGGCGCGTCGTCGTAACGGCAACTGAAGCGGATCGCGAAGTCAACGAAACACTGTTCCACGCAGCATTGATGGAGACGCTTGCGGACCCGCCGGCGAAGAAGGATTTCGACATCGATGGCGACGGCAAGATCAGCTTGTTTGATCTTTATATCAACATTACGCAAAACGTCGCGCGGCGATACGGGGCTGAGAACTTACTCTCGACCGAACACGGCCAACTCGACGACAACGGCGACGGGCGCGGCACCGAGTTGCAGCTTGACTACCTGACCGAAGAGGAAGGCGGTCGAGCGACGGAGGACTCGAAGGCTCCCAAGATCCGCCCAAATTCCGACGGATATCTCGCCAAACAGATTGTCCTACCAATCGTCTTCCCCGAACCAGTCCCGGCCGAGCCGACGGACACGCCCGAGCCACCGCCGGAGGAATGAACGGCGAAATGTCAAACAGCTACCGAACGCCGAATCGCAGCGAGAGACCCGTCCGTCACTTAGGAATATACTCATGTTGAGCATCCTCAGTAACGCGACGCGGACTTGTGATGGTGTCGGTCGTCGGGAGTTACTGCAAGCGTGCGGCGCCGGACTTTTGGGGATGAGCCTGCCGAAAGTACTTGCCGCGGAAGACGTGAAGACTCCCCAAGCGGTCCGCGCGAAGTCGGTCTTGTTCGTCTTTCTGTACGGTGGCCCCAGCCAACTAGAAACATTCGACATGAAGCCCGAGGCACCGAGCAGCATTCGCGGGCCGTTCAAACCAATTGCGTCTAGAACGCCGGGCTTACAGATCTGTGAACACTTACCGCGGCTCGCGGAACGGTCTGACAAGTACGCCGTGGTGCGCACCGTAAATCATCCACAAAACGACCACAACGGAACGCATTTCATTCAAACAGGGCATGCGATCCCTCCGGCCGACCGGGGATCCGCGAATGTCGCCGCCACGGACAAGGATTGGCCAGCATTTGGATCGGTGATTTCGTACGTTGATGCGCTATCAAGAGGTCGGTCCGAGAACCCGTTCCCTCCCTACGTATACCTGCCAAAACGGTTGGGACATTTTGCAGGCTATGACATCAACGGCCAGTACGCCGGATGGTTGGGAAAAGCGTGGGATCCAATGGCGACTGCCATTCGGAAACGCGATGCGACAGACAATCCTTACTTTCGCGACTGTACGGATGACGAACTCAATTTCCGACTGTCCGGACTCGACCCGCTTCCCAACGTGACTCTCGATCGGTTGAACCGACGCCAGAGTTTGTTGACACAATTCGATGAGCAGCGACGACATTTGGAGCAGGCTCCTCGAGTTCGCGACTTCGGTACACGTCGCGAGCAGGCGATGAATCTGCTGACGTCCGGCGATGTGAGCCAAGCGTTCGATCTTCGTCGCGAACCGAACGCGCTGCGCGATAGTTACGGTCGCAATCTGTTTGGCCAGTCATTGCTTATGGGTCGGCGACTGATCGAGGCGGGATCAAGATTCGTAACCGTCGCTTGGGACATGGCGGTTCGTGGCGATGATACGACAAGCTGGGACAGTCATCGTGATTTAACACGAGTGATGAAAGACCACCTGCTGCCGGGTCTGGATCAAGGCCTGCCGGCTCTGCTCGATGACATGGGCAATACCGGGCTGCTGGACGAAACGTTGGTCTTCGTCGCCGGCGAGATGGGCCGGACGCCAAAGTTCCAAAACCGCGGTTCCCAGGATGGACGTGATCACTGGTCCCACTGTTTTCCATGCATCTTCGCAGGTGCCGGTACTCGGGGTGGCACGCTCTACGGCGAGTCCGACCCGCACGCGGCGTATCCTGCGACCGATCCGGTCTCGCCGGGTGACTTGGCAGCAACGATTTACACGTCGCTCGGAATCGCACCTGACTTGCGCATCCCCAATGCCCTGGGCCAGCCAGTCCCGCTCGTCGACAGCGGGCGACCGCTCGATGCGATATTCTCCTAATGGTTGTGGAGCAAGCGAGCGACAATGTTGTTCGAGGACCCTGGCCGACTTGCTGACTGCGCAGTGGCAGGAACTCGATTCGGTGCGTCAAACAATGACCACTCACATCGAGTCGACCGAGCGAGAAATGGCTTGATTCCTTGCGAAAACGCCTTATGTGCTGTTGCTCAGCGTCACCGGGATCAACGTCGTGTCGGCGGCAGGACTGGCAGGCGAGGCAGGGCCAATCGAGCACTATGCGTCGGCGCGTGCCATCATCCCAATTGCCCACGTTACCTCGCGGTAACACAGGGTTCGACTTGTGTCGTTGCCAGTTGATACCGTTTCCAGAAGTCGCCCGCCCGATCCGCCAAGGGTTGTCGCGACCAGAGCCCATATAATGGAGATGAAGGCGGCCGTTCACCTGTCCAAAAACAGCCGCAGCTGTGATCGTCCCAATCACCTCTCTTGCCGACTCCCAAGACGGGGTTGGCCTCATGCTTCACTAAGTTTTCCGCTAAGCGAAGGGTCTGTTGTTTAACCTCACTTCTCGCGACTCGTGGCACGTCATCGACGTTGATGACCACACGACATCCGAAATCGAGAATCCAGGCCGTCACCGTTACTCTCGGGATGAAAGAAACGCCGGTAGGCGCTGCGGGCGTACTTCGAATAACGAAACCAAGAGCCGCCGCGTAACACGCGAAACCGACCTGCATCCGGTCCAGCTGGATCGACCAGCGGCGAGTCGAAGTAATAGTCGGCGTCGTACCGGTCAGCGCACCACTCCCACACACCGCCGTGCATGTCGTAGAGCCCAAACGAGTTTGGCTTCTTTTTACCAACATCGTGATAGAACGTCCTGCCACGGAAGGCAGGTTGGCCAGGCCAAATCATGTTGCCTTGATACCAGGAGTACTCGCCTAGCTCCGATGCGTCGTCGCCAAAATGAAATTCCGTCGTACTGCCCGCGCGGCAGGCATATTCCCACTGAGCTTCGGTCGGCAAAGCAACATTTTGTCCCGGCGACTTTCGTTTGAGTTTGCGGATGAACTCTTGACAGACGTTCCAACTGAGCGAGTTCATTGCCTTCGTAGGGCCCGACATATCGTTATCACCGCTGGCCAATTCCGTCAGCCGTTTGTCCTTTCCCATCACAGCTTCCCACTGTGACTGCGTGACCTCGTACTTGGCCATGTAGAACGGTTTCGAGATGACTACGCGATGCAATGGCCTTTCGTCCTTCGGCCCTTGTTTAGAACCCATCAAGAACGACCCGGCGGGGACCAACGCAAAAGGCATGTTCACGGTTCCGCCCAAATTGATGGTCAGCTCCGGCGGCAGCTTGTCCTTCGTCGCACTGGCTCTTAACGCAGAAATAACTTGCTCCGCGTCTGCGCCCGGATCTCGCCTCCGATTGCGCCGAGCTTTATCAGGATCAACGGCCGCGTCCACGCCTTCGACATCCTTGATTCGCATCGCGACACGGAAGCTCATATGTGGATGCTGGTTCGATCGCTGAGTGATCCGCATCCGATAAGCGGAATCGCCGCCCCATCGTCCCCAGTCGAACGAACTGCCGCGGATGATACGCCGCTGGTCGTTCTTCTCACTTTGCACCGCCAAGCCAGTCGGATCGTTTAGCGGCGACTCCTTGTACGACAGTCGGTGCCACCAGTCAGCAACGTACTCCCACATGTTGCCATGCATATCATACAGGCCGAAGGTGTTCGGTTCGCCTTGCGCGACTGCGCGCGGTAAGTCGTGTTTATCCTGGGCTCCGTCCGACCACCAAGCGTATTCATGTGCCACTCGATCGACGTCTTCATAGTTACCAAAATGCCAAGGAGTCGTCGTTCCCGCGCGGCAGGCGTACTCCCATTCGGCTTCGGTCGGCAAACAGTACTCACGCCCTTCCTTCTCGCTCAGCCACTTACAAAACTCAACGCAATCGTTCCAGCACAAGTGCAGTACCGGCTCGTCGTCTTGCTGTCTCAGCGGCGGGCGGCGCCAAGCCATCGGCTTTCGCCACGTCGACAGCGGGCGTCCACCTTTGTAAGGCTTGCCATGATTAAGTCCTTGTTCGGCTTCCGTCTTGTAACCAGTCGCTTCGATAAACTGACGAAACTGACCGACCGTGACTTCGGTTGCACCCATGTAAAACGGTTTGGTTATCCGGACGCGATGCGCGGGCATCATCAGCATCGACCACGTCACCATACCTCCTCGGTTCTTCTTCATTTCCGAATCAGCATCAATGATCGAGAGCAGCTTGTCGAACTCCGCTTCGGTCCTCCCCATGGTGAAGTCACCTGGCGGCAGGAGCCTCAGTTTCATTCCGACAGAATTCGTTGTCGCAACTTCGCGACCGATCCGTGCCGCCCATTGCCGCTGAAACTCGTCCGCCTGCGTCGCGTTGAACGGTGCCTCGGCGGGCGGAAGCGAGTCTTCGGCACGCGCTGCTAAATTGGTCGCCACAGCAAACAAGGCTACGAAGACCACCTCGATGTCGCATCGCATGAGTTAGACCTCCGAAAAGGTGGTTCGCCAAAACGTAGGGGCAGGCCGCACGAACTGTGCGGCATCGCAACTAGTGTCACGTACAGCGCGACTTCACGCATCGAAAGCTGACGCCCGCCGAGGCATCCTCGAACGGACCGCGACCATGCCGCTTTGTGCAGGTGAGGTACTCGGCTTCCCCAGTCTTGCACCACCCTTTGAAGACGACGCGGAACTTGTACCACGAGTCGGGAAAGAAGCCCTGCGCGGGACCTTGGGGATTGATCAAGAGGCCTTCGGCCGGTGCCTTGGCATAGTAACCCGGGTCAAAGTAATCGGCACACCACTCGGCCGAGTTGCCCACCATCTGAAACACGCCCTCCGGTGTGGCACTTTGCGAGAACCAATCGACTGGCACCGTGTGTTTGTACTTTACAGGGAAGTCAGCCCGAGTCTCGTCAGGCGGCTCGTTGCCCCAAGGATACGTACGACCTTCCGTGCCACTAGCGGCGAATTCCCACTCCGCTTCGGTCGGCAACCGCTTACCTGCCCAGACTGCGAAACCTTTGGCCTGATACCAGTTCACCAGCACGACCGGATGCTTGGCGAGCGAACGGTCAGCGGGCGCGAATTTTCCGGCGTTGGGATACAAGGCCGAGCGGGCGATGCGAGGGTTCCAAGGCGTCGCGTAGCCCTGATTGCCGTCGTTGAGAAACTTGCAGAAGTCCTCATTCGTTACTTTGAACTTGTCGATGTGAAAGGCCGCGATGCGCACCTTATACTTCTGGCCGTGTGATTGTTGGAATCCACCGTTGGGCAAACGCGTGAGCCCGCCGCCGGTCGAGTCGTAGAAATCGCCGGTGCGAGTCAACTCTCCGCCGGTGATCAAAGCCATTCCATCCGTGCCCAACTTCTTTCCCTCTTCGCCTCGTACAGGAATCGTATCGGGTTGAACTCCTGATTCGCGAAGACTCTTGTCGAGTAGATTCGTCACGAGATGGCGGGCAACTGCCGCGTTGGCGATCTTCCCGCGAACGTTCTTCAGTGATGTGTCGTTGTCCACCCACAACCGCAACCCAGTCGTATCGACGTAGATCTTCGGATCGATCTCGGCGCGATCGACAACCTTGACTTCGATGTCCGAGCGCTGGCTGGTACAGGTGAGAAAATACGTTTGCGGACTTGCTTCGGCGGACTCTGTCTTGTCGGTTTGACCGCGGACGCTGCTCCCGAACAAACACGAGATTGCTAGTACAACGGTTGGCGCGATCGGCCACTGCGCACGTCGCGGATGGGCGTCTATCTGTCTGTGATCCATGTCGATTTCTTTTCTTTCAAGCCGAAGTATTAGCGAGGACAGTTTTACTTACTCTCCGGACAACACTCGATCAAGCACATCCCACGCTCTAGCAGCACGGGCACACATGGATCGACAATACGGTAGTAAATGTTCGACCCGTCGCGGCGAGTGCCTAGGATCCCGCGGTCGACCAGACGCTGCAGTTGATTCGAGACGGCTTGCGGCTTCATGCCAACCGCGTCTGCCATTTCGGACACGCACAATTCCTCATCGCGCACCAAAGCATGCAGCAATCGCAGTCGCGTATCGTTCGCAAACACCTTGAATAACCGCATCAGTGCGAGCGCTTGATCGTCGCTGATCAACGATCGCTCTTCGATTGCCGGCGGGGACGGGAACCTGATCTGTTTAAGTTTGGGCTTTGTGATAGCGCTCATGAATTACACTATATCGTGTAATGTATGCCCGTCAAGCTGTGGCACGCTAGAGATCCCGGTCGGATTTTGGTGAGCTCCTAAGCGATCAATTCCGGCAGAGGTCGATGCTCGCCGACCAAGTATTGCGGTCGGCCCGCGAGGTCGGAGAACTGCGTGCGCGCGACGTCAATTCCCAATCGTTGATAGAGCGTCGCGAAAACGTCTCGGAAATGAACAGGGCGTGTCTTCGCTTCCTCGCCCCACCGCGTCGTGGATCCGATGACTTGCCCACACCGCATGCCTCCTCCCGCCAAGAGCGCACCGGCAACATTCGGCCAGTGGTCCCTACCGGCATTTCCATTGATCTTTGGCGTACGACCGAACTCGCCCCATGCAACGACCGCAATGTCGTCCAGTAGACCGCGTTCGTCGAGATCCTGGATCAGTGCGGACAGGCCGAGGTCGAACAGCGGTAACGCTCCGCGCGCTTCGGCGAAACAGTCCTTGTGCCAGTCCCAGTTGTAGTCGCCCTGCAACATCCGCCCAAACGGCCAGCGGCTGAAGGCGAGCGTGACGCAGCGAGCACCTGCTTCAATCACGCGACGCGCCAACAAAAACTGGTCGAGGTGCGTTTTGCCCTCGCGTTCGTTTGGGTATTTGCGCTCTAAGCCATAACGACCGCGACACTCACGCTCTTCGCGGCTAAGGTCGAGTGCTTCGGCCAAGCGCGGTGAAGTGAGTACGTCAAATGCCTGTTGCCGAAACTCATCGCCGCCATTGGCTGCTTGCTGTTGATCAACCTGTTGGCGAAAACGATCGAAGCCGTTCAACAGAGATCGGCGGTCGGACAGGCGTCGCAGATCGACACCATTGAGCATAATGTTTCGGCGATCAACGGCTTGGGCCTCGAACCCAGCATGAGCTGCACCTAAATAGCCGGCCTGGCCTGGCGGCGTGCGAAGAATGAATCGAGCATCGGGTTCAATCGAACTCAGATCGACACACGGCGGAACTCCAGGCACACGCGTGCCAAACTGCTTGGACAGCACTGCGCCCATCGACGGCCAGCCTCCAGGTGGAAACCCAGCGATGATTGGCGAGGCAGGCATCTCAGGGTGCGACTCCCAGCCCGTCGAGCACCAATGCGTATTGTGATCGTTGCGAAATCCAACGAGCGAACGAATGAGGCTCAGCTTATCGGTCATGCCAGCCAGTTGCGGCATCAGTTCGCAGATGTCGATGCCGGGCACGTTTGTTGCAATCGGGCGAAGCTCGCCGCGAATTTCTGACGGAGCATCGGGCTTCAAGTCATACATGTCCAAATGCGATGGCCCACCCGGCAGCAGCACCATGATGATGCCTTTGATCGGTCGCTTTGAACCGGCAACAGCTTGCGCGTCACTCTGTGCTTCCGCGCGCAGTATTTCGGGAAGCGACAGCCCTCCCAGGGCGAGACCGCCAATTTGCAGCCAGCTCCGGCGAGACAAGCCGTCGCAGTATCGAGATTTCGGTCCGGGGATTGTTAACATGGTCGAAACCTTCGGATGTCCCAAAACGTATCGAGCAATGTCAATGTATCCAGCCGGCCCCATCGTGGCAAACTCATTTTGCGTCGGTGTAGCCATTCGCCGAGTTTACTTGGATTTCGCACGATCAAATTCATGACTCCCATCAGCATCGTCCCAAGCCCCTAGTGCATATGGTGTGAAGTGAAACATCATGCTGGAGTACCCAGTTTGTCCTTGCTGATCGCCGCGCGCGGCGGATTCTAGACCAGCGTTAACCATCGTTCGAAACGCTTCACTTCACGGGCCGCAAGGCTGACTTGAAAGTCGAGCAATAGCCACCGTACTGACCCATCCGGCCAGCGAGAAAGGACCTCGGTTTGTAATGGTTGCTGCTGACCTTCGGGATCAATCAGCGTCGTGGTGTCCGGATCGAATAACGCTCCGCGTTGCAGGGGCAAGCCTGAAGTGACCGGCCAGCTTGTTCGCTCGACTCCGCTAGGCTCGGAAACCGAGAAACCAACTTCACCTCCACCGCCAACGGCGCCTCACAGCGTGACAAAGAAGCTGATCGCTGTGAGTCTGTACTGCGACGCGATTTGTCGAAGCCCGCTCATGAGCATTCTCGTACTGTTTAACGTCGCGCGGATCCGCGATCTCGTTGCGGTATGACGACGATCTCCAGCTCTTCCATGAACGGTGATTGGTCTCCACGCTCATGTGACCTCAGTGTGATCCCCAATTCGTTGTCGCCACGAAACGGCGGGCACTTCTCAAGTGCGATCTCCACGCGTTGTCCCGGCAAACCGCCCCGCCGTTTACCGACCGGTTGGCGGCGGATCGTCGCCGCATCTAGCGTTTGCCCGTTGACGTCGATCGTCAAGTCGGCAACGCTGGGAAGATGATAGACCCAAAACGTGAGCTTTCCTTGAAGCTTCTCGCCGTTGCGGCCATCGGCCATGCGGAAAGGAAAGGTTTGCCGCGTTCCAACTTGTACTTCGTCGAATGTCAGAGTCGGGCTGTTGATGTGTCCTAGCGGGCTGCGGCCTTCGTCATACCATGGATAGCAGCGGACGGGAGGCTTACGACTCGACATGCCTTTACCCATCGGCAGGTAACGATAAGTGCGCGGTCCCGCAAAGACGCTTTCCGCCGACTTGACCGCATCCGTCCAACGCGCCATGCGAGCTTGTTGTTCCGGCGCCGCAGTAGACTCGTTGCCGAAGTGAATTCCAACGTTCCAAAACGAGACGCTGTCAGCGCCCCAGGTGTAGTAATTGGCTGCGGCCCCACGAGCTTCTGCTTCCGTAAGCAACATGGCTTGGTAAGTATTCGCCTTGTGTTTAGATGACATTGCCACGGGGCGGTCAAGGATCGTGGGCAGCCCATCGTGAATCGGGCCGATCATGTTTCCCATCACGACGATCGTGTC
>JADHUC010000042.1 GCA_016784735.1 Pirellulaceae bacterium
CCGTCTCCACGAAGCCTCTAGCCCGTTCGCCGTGATGCGCGATCTGAAGGTATCGTTGTCGTACCAGCGGAAAGACGGCGCGAAGGGTCCGGTGAAACCCGGAGAGCCAGTGGAGGTGACCGTCACCACAACCGATCCGCAGGGCAAACCAGTCGCGGCCGAGGTGAGTCTGGCCATGGTCGAGCAGGCGTTGCTGGAGCTGTTCGAATGGCCCATGCCCCCGATCGGCGAATTCTTCCGGGCCGGACATCGCGAATCGGCGGTTCGTACAACATCCAGCATCACGTTTGACTATCGCCCGGCGACAACGTTCATCAATCCGCTGCTGTTGGCGGAAAAGGACCGCATCGAACTCGCTCGGCAAGAAATGGCCAGCCGTCAGAGGGCCTTCGCGGGCGGTGGTGGTGGAATGGGTGGGGGCGGTTTCGGCGGCGGGTTCTTTGGTGGGCCCACCAATCGTCCTGAAACGCCCGATGACGATTCGGACGGCGATCTCGATATCTTGGATGACATGAAGCCGGATACCTGGGATCCCGTCGGCGGTCCTGGAAAAATCAAGGCTTGGCCAACCCAGCTCAGTCTCGTCGTGTCGCAGACCCAGGAAGTCTGGAAGGAAGGGATGGTAGGCATCAAAGACGGGACGCCGGGTAAAGCCCTTCAGGAACCCGACGAGACCGCATACTGGAACCCTACGGTCGTCACCGACCAGCAAGGCAAAGCAACCGTCGTCGTCGACGTGCCACCGCAGTCGACCGCTTGGACGCTGGTCGCCAAAGCCATCACGGCTGAAACGCTGGCAGGCGAAACGACCGAGGACATGGTTGCCAAGAAAGACTTCTTCGGCCAATTGAAGCTACCGCTCGCGTTCACTGAAGGAGACCAGGCCGAGGTGATCGCGTCGGTGCACAACGATCGAATCGCCGAAGGGTCGATCGAGGTAACGTTGACCACGAAGATCGACGATCGCACCGTCGAACAAACCAAGGCGATCAAGGTCACGTCGAAGGGAATCGTCGACGTACCGTTCAAGGTCTCGGTCAACGGCCCGGACGAGCCGGCAGAGAAAAAGGAAACCACTGCCGCGGCCGAAACCAAGATCGTCTTTCAGCTTACTATCGCCGCCGGTGACCAGCGAGAGAGAGTCCAGCGCACGATCCCGCTGAAACCCTACGGCATCACCGCGTTCGCCACCACCGGCGGTTCGGCCGACGCAAGCACGACCGCTTGGGTGGAAGCCCCCGAGGCGACGCCTTTCCGTTCGCCACGTATGCAAATCATGGTTGGGCCCACGGTCGAGCGCAGCCTGTTGGACATCGTGCTGGCACCGGCACCGTTCTGCCAGCGCGAAATGGTCGGGATCAGCTCGAACACCGAGACACTAAGCAGCGACTTGATGGCTTCGCTTGGGATCCAGAAGCTACTTCGCCTGAGCCCCGATTCGGACGGACCGCAGGCCCAGTCGCTTGACGCGCGAATTCGCACAACGATCAGTTCGCTTACGAGCGCCCAGAACAACGACGGCGGTTGGGGATGGTCGGCCGGCTCTGCTAAGAGTGATCGCTACGTGACCGCTCGCGCCACCTGGTCGCTCAGCCTTGCACGCCGTGCTGGCTACGTCATTCCGGACGAAGGCTACAACAAATCGACTCAATATCTCGCGTCTCAGGTGGCCGCGGCGGCGGGCGGGGATCACGAAAGCAAAGCTATCCTGCTGCACGCTCTGTGCGAGGCAGGAAAGTCGGATTTCTCGCTGGCCAATCGGCTGTATCGCGAACGTCCTTCGCTGTCCACGCCCGCTTTGCTGCATCTCGCTTTGGCGTTCGTGGAAATGGACCGCAGAGAAACTGCTGGCGAGTTGCTGGCGCTGGTTGATCGCCGAATGGGCGGCGAAGCCACGCTCGATCAAACGGCGGCCGTCCCGCTGGCTTGCAGCCAATCGCTGGTCGAACCGCGGGCACTGCACGCTTTGGCGCTACAGGCCGTCTCGCCTCAGGCCCCCAAAGCGAAAGAGCTGATCGACTGGCTGTTGGCAAACCGCAGCGGCCATCGATGGTCGCCGGACAAGGCGACGGGTCCCGCGGCGCTGGCACTTTGCCGGTGGTTTGCCGACAGCCGCTTTGAAGGCGAACGGTACAAGTTGACCGTCTGGGTCAATGACCACCAAGCGAAAATCCTGGACATGGACGGCGCCACGGTGACCCAAGTGATCGACGTGCCCCAAAACCTTCTGGCGGAAGGGAAGCAGCGTGTACGTTTCGACGTCGAGGGTCGCGGGCGTTACACGTACCAGGTTGTCCTCGCCGGTTTTGTCCCCGCCGACGATCTCAAGAACACGACCGATGCTTGGAAGGTGGAACGGATCTATACGCCAGCGCGACTGGTGCGTGACGGACGCGAGATCGCGCGAGGATTTGGCAACGTTCACAGCAGCACAAAGCGGTTCCGCAATCCGCTGACTCAGGTGCCGATGGGGCGCCGCGGCTTGGTCGAGTTGAAGATCGAACGCAACGTCGCCGCGACCGTGCCGAACGAACATCTGGAGTATCTGGTCGTGACCGAACCGATTCCCAGCGGTACGACCGTCATCGAACAGTCGGTTCGCGGCCCGTTCGAGCGGTTCGAAATCGAACCGGGCGCCATCACGTTCTACATCGGCGGCAGACGTAAGATCGGGTCGCTTCACTACGAACTCTACGGCTATCTCCCAGGCGATTACCGAGCCGCGCCCACCGTGGTCCGCAACGTTTATCGCCTGGAACAAATGGCTGTCTCGGAGTCTAAGCGATTGAAGATACTCCCGGCGGACGCCCAAAGCGAAGACCCCTACAAACTGACGCCACAAGAGTTGTACGAGTTGGGCACGTTGGCGTTCCGGCGTGATGATTGGCAGAGTGCCGCGTCGCTGCTGACGGAGCTGCTGGCGGACTGGAATTTGACCGCCGACCCCTACCGGCACACTGTCGAGATGCTGTTAGACATCTCGTTGGAGCTGAACAAGCCTGCCCAGATCGTCCGCTACTTTGAAATCGCACAAGAGAAGTGGCCCGACAAACAGATTCCAATTGCCAAGGTCGTCCAAATCGGCGTGGCCTATCACGAGATGGGCGAGTACGAACGGAGTTACCTTACGTTTCGGGCAACGGTCGAAGGCACATTCATGCGGGAAAGTGGCGTTGCGGGCGCCCTGGCTTCTCAAGGCGAACTGCTGCGGAGTATCGATGTGATGCAGCAGTTGCTGAGCGAGTACCCGCCCGAACCGTACGTAGCCGCAGCTCACTATTCGCTGGCTCAACAGGTGTATGCCAAGGCGGCGGATGCGGCCGACGATGCCAAGCTGCGAGAGGCGAAAGTCAATCGCGTCGACTTGATCGCTGCTGCGTGGCGTATGCTGGAAGACTTCCTGACCGAATACCCGCTTGACCCGGCGGCCGACCAAAGCGCTTTCTCAGCCGCCAGTGCATTGCTCGAACTGGAGAACTACGCCGAGGCGGCGGCGGCCTGCGAGCGGTACGCCGGACGATACGCCGACAGCGACCTGTTGGACGACTTCTGGTTTATGATCGGCTACAGCCGCTTTGCGTTGGGCCAACACGATGACGCCGGCAAGGTGTTGCGCAAGGTGGTCGCCAGCAAGCTCGTGGACAAGACGACGGGGCAGCCCACGGAAAGCGACAACAAGTGGCCTGCCGTTTACATCCTTGGGCAGATTCACCACAGCCTCGGTCAGGCAGCCGACGCGATCCGGGAGTATCGTTTGGTCGAGGATCGCTTCGCCGACGCGAAAAAGTCCATCGAGTACTTCCTCCGCAAAGCGATCCAATTGCCGGAGGTGACGACCGTCCGGCCAGGGCAGGCGGTCGATGTCGAATTGGAGTTCCGCAACGTCGCTTCGTGCGATCTGAAGGTGTACCGGATCGACTTGATGAAATTTGCATTGCTCCGACAGAGCCTCGGCGGCATCAGCCGAATCAACTTGGCCGGCATCGAGCCTCATCAGCAGGCCACGATCGAACTGGGCGACGGCAAGGACTACCGTGACCGCACGCACAAGCTGTCGCTCGATTTGAACGAAGAGGGAGCCTATCTGGTCGTGTGCCGCGGCGACAGCCTTTTCGCCAGCGGACTCGTGCTGCTCACGCCGCTGGAGGTGGAAGTCCAGCACGACGCGGCCTCGCGCGAGGTGCGCACCACCGTGAAAGACGCGACGACGGGAAAATACGTTCACCAGGCGGACGTGAAGGTAATCGGCGTTGGCAACTCCGACTTCGTTTCTGGCGAGACCGATCGTCGCGGGCTGCTCGTGGCCCAAGGAATCGTAGGCAGCCCGACCGTAATCGCTCGGGCCGGTGCGGGCAAGTATGCCTTCTATCGGGATGCGGCGGTTGCCATGGCAGCCGCGACGGGTGAATTGAGTTCCCAGTTTCCCGTCCAGATACCGGCCATCGCGGGGCCCATGATTGCCGCGACGCAGCAATCTGCAGGACAAATTGGCCAATCCGTCGGCGTTGTTGTCGCGGGCCCGGGCGCTGGCCAAATGGATCGGCGCATCGAAGCCGCTCTCAACTCGCCCACTGCGCTTGCGCTCCAGGAGACGCCGCTCGATGACGTGGTCCAGATCATCCAGCGGCAACATCGCGTCCCCATCCGACTGGATCGACGTGCTTTGGACGACGTGGGAATCGGTACGGACACGCCAATCACATTCACTGGCCGCGGCCTGTCCTTGCGCTCGGCCATCGAGTTGATTCTGCGCGAGTTGGAGCTTACCTACCAGGTGAAGAACGAATCGCTGGTCATTACGACGCCCGAGGAGGCCGAATGTGAACTGACGACCGTCGTCTACCCGGTGTCCGATCTGGTCCGCTTCCGCGATTCCGATGACGCGGATTATGATACTCTGATCGATATGATCACCACGACCGTGGCGCCTCAGGCGTGGGATACCGTCGGTGGACCGGGGTCGATCGAAGGCATGCAGTACCAGGACACGGATGTGATCATTCTGTCGCAGACGCAGGACGTACACCGTCATATTGGGTCGCTTCTTGAGAAGCTGCGATCGGTCGCCCAGAGTAAAAGCCCGGACGGCAAACCTCCGTTAAGGGAAAGGCCCAAGTCGCACGGTACAGGCGATCCGTTTGGAGCGGGTGGCATGGGCATGGGTGGTATGGGAGGCATGGGCGGCGGCTTCTTCGGAGGCGGAGACGCCGGAGTTCCTGCTGGCGATCCTTTTGGCCCGACAACACGCCAACACGCTGGCTCCGAGGACACTGCCGCTGGGCTATTGAAGGGCCTTCAGGAAACCAAACGACGCCTCCAAGGCCGCGAAGTCGAAAAGCTCAAAGGCATGTACAACCAAGGCATGGGCGGAATGGGCGGCAGCCTCCCCGGCGGCTATTTCTAGCCTGCTGACATCCGACCGTTTAACCCCGAGCCGGAGGCGACGGTCGTTTGTGGGCAACTGGATTAGCAGCGACCGTCGCCTCCAGCTCGGAGTTAAACTAGCCATCCTTGTCCCAGAGGGGTATCGCCCGTAGCCGATGGTAGTCGCAACAGGTAGGATGGACATTCCTGTCCGTCGCCTGACAAATGACGGACAGGAATGTCCATCCTACCGTTGTGCATAGAAACGGGTGACCGTGCGCTTGTCAGCGTTATCAAGTGTTGGTGTGACGGCTGCAGCCGCTTCATTTCCTTGATTGCCGGGAGACTCGCCGATGCGTTTTGCTCTCCGACGTTTCACATACGTCTCGATGCTGACGGTTGGCCTATGTGCCACACCCGATTCGCACGCTCAACCTCCGGCGCAAGCGTCGAAGACGCCGGCACTTGAAGAAGCCGTCAACCGGTTCCGCGTCCGCGATTTCGATGGGGCGTTGGCCGCTTTTCGACAGGCCGTCAAAGAGAAACCCGACAATCCACCCGCCGAAGTGTTCATGGCCGATATGTTCAAAACGGTCAACGATTCGGCGGCGGCGCGAGGCTGGCTGGAACGGGCCGTTTTCGAGCACTCGAACGACCCGCAAGCGTACCTTGCTCTTGGCGACGTAAACCTGCGCGAACGCCGATTGGTCGAGGCGTTCATGTTGTTTTCCAGTGGCGCGAGGCGTGCTGAAGCAATGCCGACGGAAGACGCCCGCAAGAAGCGTCTGCAAGAACAAGCCTACCGCGGCTTGGCGGCCGTGGCGGAAGCGAGAAGCGATTGGCCCACCGCTCAGCGCTATTTGGACGCCATCCTACGAGCGGCCCCGCAGGACGCACTCCTCAGTCAACGGCTGGGCCGGGCAGTCTTCTTTCAGGGGAAGCCCGACGACGCGCTGACGCACTTCGAAACGGCTTTCGCCCTCGACAAGAAGCTGCTTACCCCTGAAGCGCTCATGGGGCAACTGTACGAACAGAAAGGCGACCGCGAGAACGCGGCCCGTTACATGGCACTGGCCGTGAAGGCTAATCCGAACGACGTGAATACCTGCTTGGCAGTCGCTCATTGGGCGTTGGCTGCGGGCAATCTCTCCGTGGCAAAACAGCAAGTGGAAGTCGCACGGAAGATGGATGCCGAGTCGCTTGCCGCTTTGTCAACTAGCGGGACCGTGGCCCTCTACATGAAGGACTATGCACAAGCTCAGCGGCACTACGAGGCGGTGCTCGCCAAAGCACCGACCGATTTTGCCGCCACGAACGGCTTGGCCCTGGCGTTGTGCGAACGGGAGGAGCCCGAAAACAAGAACCGCGCGTTGGAATATGCCCAAAGCACTCTCCGCAACTACCCTCGTTCGACCGAGGCCGCGGCCACGTTGGGTTGGGTCCTCTATCGCCTGGGGCGACTCGAGGAGGCGGATCGCGTGTTCGGACAAGTGGTCCTGGCGGGCGATCTGAGCTCCAACGCGGCCTACTACATTGCCCGCGCGGCAGTTCAGCAGGGCCGAAACGAACAGGCGAAACGGTTGCTTGAAGTTGCCCTCGAGGCAAGAGCCTATTTCGTCAAACGGCCAGATGCAGAAGCCCTCCTGAAGCAGTTGAGAGAGTAGCGTCATTCACGGAATTGTCGATGGTTCTTCGTTGGAGTTCACGCTTTAGCGTGGGAAGAGGAAGAGGCACGCTAAAGCGTGAACTCCAACGACTGCCGCATGGGATTTTCTGGTGTTTCTGGAGGTCTATCGACGACTCTCCGACGAGTACCACTCAGGCGTGCCGAACCAATCGTGCATCTCCTTCGTGAACGGTGCGACGATTTCCGGCAGTTCGGGCCATTGGCCGAGATCGCCCGTTTCAACGAGCCATGTGTCCAACGCCGCGCGAAGGCGGACGAGTGCGTCGCGATGAGCCGGATCATCCGATTCCGCCAGGTTGCGAATCTCGTGAGGATCGACTGCTGTATCGTAGAGTTGCTCTGTAGGCAATGGCTTCATCAAATCGGACGCTGGACCGGTGAGCTTGCCCTCAGCGTGCAGCTTGCGCATCAGCGGTTTCACGAGGCAGCACTTCTCCTTGTAACGATTAAGCGTCTGGAAACCGGCGCCAGGAGTGAAGTTCCGGACGTAGTGATAACGTCTGTCACGCACGGAGCGGAGGCGCACCACGGTTTCGTCGATCCGGTCGCGGGCGCTGAATGCGTAAGTGCGCGGCGGGTCGGCACGTCGGCCAAGGAACAAGCGGCTTTGCATCCCAGCCGGCCGCGGCACGCCAGCGATCCAAAGCGTCGCGGCTGTCAAGTCGAGCAGGCTGATGACTTGATCGTTCACGGTGCCGGGTCGATACTGCGGTGGCGCGGGATAGTCTCTTGGCCAGTGCAGGATCATCGGTACGTGCAGCCCGCTGTCCCAGCACCAGTGGATGCCGCGCGCTTCCAGCCGGCCGTTGTCGGCGAAGAAGAGGACAACGGTATTGTCCGCCAGCCCGTCTTTCTTCAGTTGCTCCAGAATCCAGCCGACACGCACATCCACGCCGGTGACGGAGTTCAGGTAGCGTGCCCATTCCTGTCGTGTGATCGGGTGGTCCGGGTAATACGGCGGCGGCGAGACGTTGTCCGGTGTGGCAACCTGTGGATGCCACTCCTCGCCCACCCACTTAACTCGCGGCTTCTCGGCGGATTTGCGGTCGTAGATGTCGTATTCCGCCTCGGGCGTGTTGATTTGGGCGAAGAACGGCTGGCGATTTTTCAGTGCGGACCAATCGTCCGACTGGTAGACCGGGCCTTCATTGACGAAGTTCAAGTCCAGCTTGCCCGTGCCGACCACTCGATCGCCAATGTGCGTGATGTTGGCGGTGGTGTAACCCGCGTCCTGCAACCGATGCGTCAGCGAGCGAACGCCCGGCGGCAAGCGGAAATCGTCGTCCCGATGCGATCGCATGTGATGCATGTCGGTCGACGTCTGATACATGCCGGTCATGAACGCCGAACGACTTGGAGCACACACTGGTGACGTGGAAAACACGTTCGCGTAACGCACTCCGTTGGCGGCCAGGGCGTCGACGTTAGGCGTGCGCACATTCTTCGCGCCGTAGCACCCGAAGTCGAGTGCATAGTTTTCGGCGACAATCCAAAGGATGTTCGGGGGTTTCTGTGTCGTGTCGTCGTTGGCCTCCGCAGCGATGACTTCGGTGCCGAGAAGCAGCAACATGGCAACGCATATAAGGCAGGTCCCAGTAAACAACATACCACGGTGGACCGACCACAGCCTGAACGCGTGAAGGGGACAGTCCCATTTTCGCTCCGCAAAGCCTGCGCGAAAATCGGGACAGTCCCCGGCCATCGCGGAGCGTCTGATCGTCCATATCTTCATTGTGATTTTCCTTTCGTGAACAACAATGGAATTGCGGACTGATTCATGGTTTGCGTTCCGGTGGACTAGGCTTCTCATTATGGCATGACGTCCTTTGCCCAATCGTCGTGAAGCTTTCGCAGGCGTGCGACCATTTCCGGTTTCTGCTTAGCGTAGTCAACGACCTCGGGTTCTTCATCCGCAAGATTGTGCAGGGACGCCTGCGGGCGGTCATCTCGGCCGATGAGCTTCCAATCACCCTCGCGCACGGACCAATTCTTGTGCCATTGGAAGTGGAGGACCCGGTGTGGCGTGGCGGCAGTGTCCGTTTTGATGACAGGTAATAGGCTGTGTCCGTCAAGGTGTGCCTCAGGCTTCTCAACGCCACAAAGGTCGAGCACAGTCGGGTACCAGTCCATCGCTGTAATAGCCTGTTCTCGGACTTCCCCCTGGGGCAATTTCGCTGGAAAGCTGATGATTGCCGGCACGCGCACGCCGCCTTCAAGAAACGAGCCTTTCTGGCCAATCCATTTGCCCGTATTACCGCCCCCGTGTGCGCCGTAGAAATGGCCTTTGGGGTAACCGCTCTTGTGGTTGTCCACGCGGATGCGGTTCGTATTTTCCATCGAATGGCCGTTGTCACTCATGAAGATGATGATGGTGTTTTCGCGGAGCTTCAACTCTTCCAACTTGTCGACAATCTGACCGATGAAGTGATCCGTGGTGGTCACAATAGCCGCATATGGCCTGCGTGGGCCGGTCAGGTTCTCGTACAGCTTCTCGTGCTGTTCGAGCGCCTGCTCGGGGTAATGCGGAATATTGAAAGCCACGTACAGGAAGAATGGCCGGTCCCTGTTCTCGTCGATAAATTTCAGCGAACGATCAACCATCAGTGATGGAAAATACTCGCCCTTCGCCCAAACCTCGGTAGTGCCCTCGTACAGGTCGTGGAAGCCCTGGCCGTGAAGGAAATAGTGATTGTAGTTGTCGATGAAACCGTCTCGGATTCCGAAGAACTCGTCGAAACCCTGCTTCTTCGGCCCAAAGTCTCGATGTGACCCGAGATGCCATTTGCCGAACAAGGCCGTGCGATAACCGGCCGGACGGAGCGCTTCGGCCAGTGTCACTTCCTCCAACGCCATGTTGATCCCGTCCGGCCCGTTCATATTCCCCTGCGTCCAATGGTTCACCCCGCCACGTTGCGGATGACGTCCGGTCATCAACGCCGCTCGCGCCGGGCAGCAGACCGTGTGGGCATACGCCTGTGTGAAACGCACGCCCGTGGCCGCCAGCTTGTCGATGTTCGGTGTGTGCAGATCATTGGAGCCGTAACAGTTGGCGTCCAGCGTGCCCTGGTCGTCGGTGAAAAGGAAAACAACGTTGGGCGGATTGGCAGCGATCGCCGAGGGGACGTCAAATAGTCCCCAACCAACCACGGTGACGAGCAATAGTGTTCTCAACATGAAACGATTCCTTGTGTGGTACAGATACAGTTATACTATCGTGGATGGAACAATGAGAGACCGGGCAGATCATCTTCATGGGAGATCCAGCAATGCGAAGGTGCTTTTTTGCGAATTGCTGGGCGGTGGCTCTGGCTGCGGCGACGTTTGCCTTCGGCCAAGATCGCACCGGCCAGGAAGTGAATGATACGAAGACTGCCGAAAAGCTGGCTCGTGAAGCCTTTGAAGAGGTCTTCGAGATCCCTGATGACGCCATAGTCGCGGTGTTGGAGAAGAACGGCATGCACGGACGTTTCGAAGTGAAAGTGCTGTTGAATCGCATGCCGGACGGCTGTTTCGGTACGGAGAGAAAGCCCACGGCGTGGGTCAAGGCAAACGGCGACGTCAAGCTGTGCGTATGGCGGCTCGATGCGCCGGGAAAGGACCTTCCGGAGCCTTCGGCGATTGCCCAGGCCTTTATCTTTGGAAAGAAAAAGGACCCCGACACGGCAATTGTGCTGATCCGACGGTGGCTGGAAGCTAATCGCGAGCGCGACGATTACTCCGTGCATTTCGATGACGCCTACGCTCGTCTGACGTGGGTGTACCGCGAAGCTCAGAGGACCGACGAGATGGTAGAGACATTGGAGAGCGAACTGGCGAAAGCGAAAAACCCAAAGGCTCGCTATGCCATCTATCAGGAACTGGCACGCTGGTACGCCAGCGAAAAGCAGATCGAGAAAGCGGTCGAGTGTTGGGAATTGGCTCGCGACAGTATGAAGGACGGCACGCATGCTTGGTTCGTAACACGACGAGCTTTGCCGTTTCGGGAAATCGGCAAGTTGTGGCTCAGCGTCGGAAAGGAAAACCAAGCGGTCAAGTACTTGGAAGCGTTTCGTGACACGGAATATGTCAAGGGCACGCTCGAAGTTGAAACGGCAGAATTGCTCGGAGACATCTACGAGCGGCGCAAGGAATGGGGAAAAGCGGCGGCCTTGTACAAGAGCGTCCTTACCTACGACCCGTCGCGGGCGGCCAGTCCGCAGTATGTCGAGCGATTGCTGGACGGATTCCGTGCCCGCTTGCAGCGGTTGCCGGACAACAAGAAAACGGATTGACTCTACTTCGGTGCCTCGTGCTTGTTCCGCGAGTCGTCCCCGAGTGCTTCCATAGTCGCCGCTACCACTTTCTTGGCAAGCAACAGGGAACCTTCCTCCGTGAAGTGAACATTGCCTGGCGCGGTCGTCATGGTCTTCATGTGGGGCACCATCAACGCGTGCAGATCGTTGATCGGGATGCCATGCTCTTTCATCACTTCTGCGGCGACGCGGTTGTAAACCACGTCGTCGCCAACCTTGCGACCGGCTTCCTCTTCGGGAACCGGTGTCGTCGAAGCCCAGATCAGTTTGGCATCGGTCTTCTTCAGAATGGCAACGATCTTCTGTAGGTTCTCGCGGTATTGATCCGGCGTGTGAGTGAGCTTGCCGTGAACCTTGTCACGTCGTCCCTGAGTTTTCGATTCCGGATTGCGATAACACAGATCCCACAGCCCCCAATTGAAATGGATCACATCCCATCGGCCCTTTTTCGGATTCAGCCACTTGGGCAAACCGGCCAGCCCCATGCCAGTGTGTCCTGCATTTCCCCGAACGCGATGCACTTCCGCCTTGCCTTTCAACAAGTCGATCACCGGTCGCGTATAGCCAATCGAAATCGAATCGCCGATCAGCAATACTCGTGGCAGTGCGGAATCGTCCGGTGGATCTTGCTGCCCGGCAGGACAGGTCGAAGTCGATAGGAATCCGGCAAAAACAACCGAAAGAAGGGCAGATCGTAACAGCGTCAACATGGTTTCACCTTTGGCAGTTCTGGAATTGAACGAAATTTCTATTTCGACCGGTCCTCCCGACTCGAAGCCTTCTGCTTCAGCCGATCCAGTTCCGGCTCCAAGTCGCGGAGCCAGCGGCGGCAGGCGCTTGGCCATTCGGATGTGGGATACGAGATCGGGTCGATCCCGCCTCCGTGGCCGCCGGTCGCGTACACGTGACACTCGGCGGGGATTCGGGCTTCGCGAACGTCGAGGTAGAAGTTCAACATTCCGCGCGTGAAACGATCGTTTCGTGCGATGGCCATGAACATGGGCGGCGTGACGTTGCGCCGGAGGTCCTTCACCAACGGATCGACGTCGTTCGAGTCACTGGGTTCGGTCAAATATGCCGGGTAGACCAGTAGTGCGAAATCGGGACGGCAGTTCTGCTGGTCAACTTCGTCGATCGGCTTGTACGCATCGGTGGCGAAGTTTGTGCAAAGCGTCGCGCAGAGATGGCCACCGGCCGAGAACCCACAGATTCCCACTTTGTAAGGATCGATGTTCCATTCGTCGGCCCTTGCCCGGACGATACGCATTGAACGCTGCAGGTCCTGAAGGGCGTGATGGTGTTTGGGGAAATCGCCCTCGCGCCGCGGGACACGATACTTGAGCAGGATACCCGTGATTCCCTGTTCGTTCAGCCATTGGCAGATCCGTGTCCCCTCGTGTTCCGCTGCCAGCCCGTTGTACGCGCCGCCCGGGCACACGATCACCGCTTTGCCCGTTGCTTCCTCTTCCGAGGGCTGAACGACCGTCAATGTCGGTCGCGTCACGTTGCGGATGTTCAGCGCATTGCCGCCGCGCGATCGGGCTGTGACAAGTTCGGAGCCCGGTTCCAGCGTTTCATCCGGTCCGATGCCGTCCGGCCATACGGGGACAACCGGGCAGTCGCGGCCGAGGATCTGGCGGAGCCGCTGGTCGCCAAGGGTGAGGTCACCGCTGGTCGCGACGTCAGGCAGCGACTTGGCCTTGTAGGCAAGTGGTTGTGGTCGCGAGGGTGCGTCGACAACTCCGTGATCGCCCAGGAACCGATAGCACTCGCCCGCCCACTCGCCAAACGGGTGTTTTTCGATCGCGCCGCCGTGGCCACCTTCAGGGTAGATGTGCAGTTCGGCCGACACGTCTGCCTCTAGTAGCGCCAAGTAATATTCGATCGAACCGATCGTGAACTTGTCGGGCCGAGTGATGCCGATCAATATCGGCGGGGTGGCGTCTTTCGAGATGCGATCGTAGTGCAGCTTCGCGTCGCGTTCGCGCGACATAATCGGGTACGTCAGATAGGCGGGATACAGCAACACAACGAAATCCGGTCGGCAACTGACGCGATCCGAATCGTCGATCGGCTCGTACCATCGTTCCTTGTGATTAATCGCCAGCGACGCGGCGAGATGTCCTCCTGCGGAAAACCCGCCGATCCCGATCTTGTCCGGGGCAATCTCCCACTCCGCCGCCCGGGCACGCAGTATCCCAATGGCCCGCTGCGCATCCTGTAGCGGCTGATGGTTCATCGCGTAGTCATGGTGTCGCTTGGGTACGCGATATTTCAGCAACACAACGGTGATACCACGCTGGTTCATCCATTTCGCGGTCTCTACGACGGGCCCACAGCCCAGACTTCCGTATCCGCCGCCCGGACACAGGACCAATGCCGCGCCCGTGTTTTTGTCGGCCGGCGGCGAAACGATTGTCATCGACGGGCTGGTGACATTCGAGATGATCAGCAGGCCGTCGCGATCGCGATAAGTGGTCTTGAACACTTCGTCGCCCAACTGCTTCGGTTCATCCGGCACTTTGCCATCGGGCCACAGTCGAACAACGGGGCAATCGCGACCGATGGCTTCGCGAAATCGCTGTTCCCCGATCGTCAGATCCGCCGCATGGGCAGATGAAGTGACCAGCAGAGAGACAAGGAGCAGAATCCGTTGTGATGCTTTCATGAGACCTTTCTTTTCGCCGGTCATGGCAACTTGACGGGCCCGCCTTTGCGAACGGCGAAGTCCATCCCGACATGCCACGAATCATGGTTAGCTTTCCAGTAGGTCCCGTCTGCCGGACGGGACCTTCGAGTTGGAGTTCACGCTTCAGCGTGTTTTCCGGCACGCTGAAGCGTAAACTCCAACGATAGACCTCGGCTCCACTTCGCTCGGCTGAGCTGTTGCTGGAAGACAAGGTCCCGTCCGGCAGACGGGACCTACTGGGAACCAGGCCGCTTGCTCGCCGTCTAGACCTTGTCAGCCGTTGGGCAGACGAAGCCTTTGCGGTATTCGCGGGTGACCATTGCCGTGGCTTCGGGCGAATCGGGAAACACTTCTTCTTCGGGATCGAACTTCAGCAGCGGTCCCATGGAAATCGGATACTTGGCCAGATCGACGCCATTGTCGGCCAAGTGCGTTAGCGTGCGCTGTAGGGTAGCATCGTTGTCGTCCAGGCTCTTGATGCCGGCTAGGGCACTCTTGGCTTCCTCGGGCGATACCTTGTTGTCCTCGCCCAGGTAGTAAGAAATGTTGGCCAAGTGGGCCAGCGCCGCCGACAGGTGGCCTTCCCACGCGTCGGAGTTCAATTCGTCGGCGTTGCGGCTGATGCATGCGCTGATGAAGTTTTTGAAATGGTCTCCGCCGCCGCCGAACTCCTTGATCACGTTGAAGTCCTTGTCGTAGGCGATGCACTTCGTGTAGGTTTTCTGAACGAGGTATCCCTCGCTGCCGTAGAAGACGACGCCGATTTTGTTGCCGCTTGTACTCTGGAAGAGCTTGTTCAACTCTTCGTCGGCCGAATCGTTAACCGACAGTCCGCGAGTCTCGAACACCATGCACTTGTCGCCGTAATCGTAGATTCCGACTTCGGTGTTAGCCGTATCGCCCGCGTCTACGTAGCTGCCGTCGCCGCGTTCGGCTTGATATCCGAGTCGGCCGCCGTAGGCGATCACGCTGCTGGGATGCGTGTCGACACCAAGTCCCCAACGGGCGATATCAGTCTGATGCGGCCCTTGGTTACCCGAATCGCCATTGCCGTACATTCGTTGCCAATGCCAGTCGTAGTGGAACCGCCCGCGAGTGAGTTTCGGATCGGTGAACGGAGCCGGGCCGGACCAGAGGTTGAAGTCGACTTCGGCTGGAATCGTATAATCACCTTTCGAGCCGATGGACTTGCGCCGCTTGTAGCACAGCCCGCGCGCCAGCTTCACTTCGCCGATCCCGCCGTCCTCGATGAATTTCACGGCATCTTGAATGGCCGGGTTTGATCGGCATTGCGTACCGACTTGGCACATACGGCCGTACTTGCGCGCCGCAGCAACCAATGCGGCACCTTCAGCGATGTCGTGGGAAATGGGCTTCTCGACATAGACGTCTTTGCCCGCCTGCATCGCCCAGACGCCGGTCAACGCGTGCCAGTGGTTCGGCGTTGCCGTGCTGACGATGTTGACCGCATCGTCGTCGAACGCCTCTCGCATATCGCGAACAAATTTCGGTTTGACGCCCTGCTGCTTCTTGGCCACCTGTTCGCAGCGGTTCTGACCCACTTTCTCGTCGGCGTCGACAATGTACAGAATGGTCGTCCGCGAATCGCCCTGGAAAGCACCAATGTGGCTGCCGCCACGCCCGCGGACGCCAACCACGGCTACGCCCAGCGTCTCGTTCGCACCTTGGGCCCTGGCAATGTACGGAGCGGCAGACACGGCGGCGGCTGCAAGCGAATTACGGATAAAGCGACGTCGAGTGATCTTGGTCATGGAATACTCCTTCGTGGGGCAGCAACTCTGGACGGTCGCACACGATTGTAATTGAAAGCGGGCGAGTGTGTGAGACGTGGGCTGTCTCAACTCTGCAATTCTTGCCTGCGACTCGGGACCATCGCTGTCCAGGTCATGGTAGACATCGTTTGCGTTTGCGTCTATTGTGACTGCGCCCCAACCGCTTCGTTCCACGGGAATACGGATACATGTACACAAATCAATTCGCAGTTCTTCTGGCCCTCGTATTCCTCTCCGTTGCCAGCGCGGGAGACAACGCGCAAGTCATCTGGCGCGAAGCCGAGACGTTCAGCAACACCGGCCGATGGTCTAATGACCCACAACACATCGACCTGATGGGTTCGCCCTACCTGCTAGCCACCGGCGTGGGCAAGCCGGTGGCCGACGCGACGACCACGGTGAATATCCGAACCGCGGATAAGTACCGTCTATGGGTGCGGTGCCGCGATTGGCTGCCTAGTCACAGTCCTGGGCAGTTCCAGGTGATGGTGGGCGGCAAGGCATGTACGACGACATTCGGCCGAGCGGATTCGGACAAGTGGCAGTGGATCGACGGCGGCACGTTTGATCTGGCAGCCGGCGATGTAGAAGTTCGTTTGCATGATCTCACCGGCTGGTGGGGGCGTTGCGACGCGGTGGTCCTGGCAACAGAGGATTTCGAACCTGCCAGCGATCTCGCCGGGCTCGCGGCTCAACGGTTGGAGTATTGCGGCGTGAGTGCGTCGGTCAAAGCAAAGGGGCCATACGACGTGGTGGTTGTCGGCGGAGGACCCGCGGGGATCGGAGCGGCGCTCGCGGCTGCACGACATGGATGCACAGTCGCGTTGATCCAGGACCGACCCGTTCTGGGTGGAAACAGCTCATCTGAAATCGAGGTCCCGCCCATGGGATACATCGGCAAACCGCCGGATCGGGTCAATGTGTCCGGTATCGCCAAAGAGATCTTTCCAAAACAGGGTTGGCAGAGCTTTGCCGACTCGGCAAAGATCGAACGGATCGTGCGAGCCGAGCGGAATATCTCGCTGTTTCTCAATACACGCGCAACGGGCGTCGAGATGGCCGGCGACGACCGGATCCAATCCGTCCTGACATTGAACGTGCATACGAGTCAACGGATGTCATTTGCCGCGCCGCGGTTCGTCGACTGCACAGGACATGGATGGATCGGTTACTACGCAGGTGCCGAGTATCGCATGGGGCAAGAGGGGCGTGACGAATTCAACGAATCTCTGGCACCGGTCGAGCCGGGCAAGCGGACGATGGGCAACAGCCTATACAAAGCTGTTTTCAAGGACCACAAATCGTCGCGTATTCCGTTCGAGTGCCCTGACTGGGCATACCAATGGAACAAGGATACTGACTTCGAGGGCCGAGGAACTCACAGGCGGACGCGCGACATTATTCGCCCCGAGAACTTTGACGTTCCATCCCGCGGCCAAGGCCGGAACCCGGCGGACGACATCAATGGGGCAATCTCTCATGCCTGGTGGGTCGAATATGGCGGCATGCTGAATACGATTGATGACGCTGAGAGGATCCGCGACGAGTTGTTTCGAATCTCCATCGGGCTGTGGAATTATGCCAAGAACCATAACCCAGCGACCAAGGCCAAAAACTCAACCCGCGAGTTGGTCTGGTTGAACTATGTTCCTGGAGTGCGAGAAAGCCGGCGGCTAGTTGGCGACTATATCATGAGCCAAAGGGAATACGACGAGCAAATCGTTCATCCAGACACCATCGCATTCACGGACTGGGGACCCGACGTTCATCATCCGGAAGGTTATTGGGTCAAGGGAAACGATTGTATTCACGTCTATCAAGGCCAGCGGACCAGCATCCCCTACCGGACTCTGTATTCGAAAAATATCGAAAACTTCTTCATGGCAGGCCGGTGTCACTCGGCGACGCACATCGCCCTTGGTGGCACACGCGTCATGCGCCCCATGTGTGCAACCGGCCAAGCGGCGGGAACCGCGGCAGCCATCGCCCACAAGCATGCCACGACACCCCGGGGCGTTTATGAGAGTCATGTGAAAGAACTGCAGCAGACGCTCTTGAAAGACGGCTGCTATTTGTTAGGCGTCAAGAACGCCGACAGCAACGACCTGGCCTTGGACGCCACGGCATCCGCCTCCAGCGAAGCCGCCGGAACCGCCGCGGCGAAGGTAATCAACGGATGGAACCGCATTGTGGGAAAAGACCGCAACGCTTGGGCGGCCAACCCGGAAACGTCCGGCCCGCAGTGGGTGCAACTGGAACTGCCAAAAACAGCCAAGGTCGATACCGTGCATGTGACTTTCGAAAGAGAGTGCACGGCTTGTCAAGTGCAGGTCATGAGGGACAACGCTTGGAGGGCTGTGGCAAGCATCGAAACAGACTCGGCGCGCCGTACGGTGCGCCACTTCTCCCCGGTGAAGACTGACACGCTACGCCTGCTGTTCGACGATCCTTCGCAACAAATCGCCGTTTGCGAGATACGTCTGTATTGCGAACGGACACAAACTGAGAAGTAGTTCAGGCGGCCGCAACCAAAACATCCGGATTCTGAACAGGAGGAAACAGAGTCAGCAGAGGCTGAAACTATGCTCTGTTCTCTCTGTTGCCTCCTGTTCAAGAATTGCGCGCAGGGTGAGCGCAGTTTGATCGTTTGCAGTGCAAAGAAAGAAACCTCCGCGTTGCGGGTTCGTCCTGGCCATAGGTGATCGCGAACGATCCAGGGTCACCGTGTCAGGCGATCTCCGGCACGACAAAGGGCTCACGATACTCGCGACGGGAGAGTTCATTCGCTTGCTCGGAAAACTCACCGACAAACTTGTCCGAGTCCGAATCCATCGTCACCCAGGGCCCCAGCACGGCCGGCGTCTTCCCTAGATCGATCCCATTGGCGGCAAGATGATCACCGAAACGCTCGAAGGCATCCGACCACTCCGGATTCCCGCGAGTTGCTTCGATCATGGCGTCCGGCTTCGACTCCGTGCCTAACCGATATGAGACGTTGGCCATGTGGCACAGGGCGGTTGAACGATGGCCGTCCAGGATCTCGGCGTTCAAATCGCCAGCTTTCCGGCTGCGCATTGCCTGGACGAAGTTCAACTGATGCGGACTTGTCTGCTGTTCAGGCTCGCGACGGTCCGTGAAAGCCGTGATCTCGCGGCCCTTGTCGTCGTACACGGCGCCCGCCCGAGTGCCAGCGTAGAAGCCTCCTTCGCATTGAATCATGATCCCTGTGGAAATCGAACGGAACTTGTCCATCGCTTTGGAGCCTGACTTCTCCGGCAGGCCGCGGACTTCGCAGATGATCGGAGCCGGCTCGTAATCCAACAGGGCGATCTGCGTATTGGGTGTCTGGCCGTCGTCGCCGAAAGTGAACCGTCCCCCGATGCTCATCGCCCGGCGCGGAAGCCCGTTTTGGCCCAGGAGCCAGCGGCAGCGATCGAGATAATGGACCCCGTTGTTACCAATCTCGCCGTTCCCTGTGGCCCAGATCCAGTGCCAGTCGTAGTGGAACACCTCCCGCATCAGTTCCGTCTGCGGAGCTGGGCCGAGCCACAGGTTGTAGTCGACCGACGGCGGCACCGGTTGCGGGCCGTTCACTTTTCCGATGCTCGTCCGCCGCCGGTAAATGACTGCACGGGCGTAGAGGATCTTGCCCAACTGCCCGCTCTTGATGAACTCGACGGCCTGCCGAGAAATATCCGAGGAACGCGTCTGCGTGCCGACTTGCACGATCCGCTTGTACTTTCTGGCTGCGGCCACCATCTGCCGACCTTCCCAGATGCTGTGCGAGGCCGGTTTCTCCACGTACACGTCTTTGCCCGCCTGGCAGGCCCAGACGGTGGCCAAGGCGTGCCAGTGATTGGGCGTGGCGATGAACACGGCGTCGATGTCAGGATTCTCAAATACATCGCGCATGTCGGTGTACGATTTGACGCGTTGCTGCCAAGTGGCGAACCTCTGCTTTTCCCGATCAAGTATCTGCGTGTCCACGTCGCATAAAGCCACCATCCTGACGTTGGGGACCTGTCGCAATCGGTCGATTAGCTGATGGCCACGGGCTCCGACACCGGGACCGCCGAGCTGCCCTAGCCCGACCACAGCGACACGGATGTCGTCATTCGCACCGATTGGCCTGGAGAACGGCGCCGTCGCCGTGCTGCGATCGCCCAACGCGAACGCCAAACCTCCCGCCAAGGAGCTCTGCATGAATCTTCTGCGTGTGAATCGCGTCATTCTATCTCTCCCAAATGGATCTCATTTTCAAACGGCCGCGGTGATACGAAACACCAAGTCAACTTCTTCCGCGCGGGTTGAATCACTCGCCGCCAGGACGACAGCAACAGTGGCTGGCTGCAAGGATATTGCTGTTCTGATGGACACGAACCTATTCGACACTATCCCTCGCCTATCCACAAGTTTACACTACCGAGGAGTGCGCCAGCGAGATGGCGTACGAAACATCGAACGGCGATCCCAGTCAAGAAGACGGAGGGGCTGCATGCGGCTGCCGTCATCCAACAAGAGGAGCTTCCTAGAGGAACCGAACATCATGCGAACCACGTTTTCCTGCACCCTATTGGTGTTGACGATCGCTGCCGTCACGACAGCGACCGCGGACCCGCTCGAAGAGATCACGCGAACGATCGAAGGCAAAGCACGCCGTGCATCGAGCGGCTTGTTCGATCCCGAATCGAATCGAGACGCCTATCATATCGGGCCCGGCGAGACCGTCACGCTCACGACGCTCGAAGGCGCCGGCGAGATCCGGCACATGTGGTTTACGATCGCCGGCCGCGACCGGCGCTATCCCCGCACGCTGGTCCTGCGGATCTACTGGGACGGCGCCGAGGTGCCGTCGGTGGAAACGCCGATCGGCGACTTTTTTGCCGCCGGAAACGGAATGCGCGCCAATGTGAATACGCTGCCCATCCAAGTCACCTCGTACGGGCGTGCCCAGAACTGCTATTGGCGCATGCCCTTTCGCAAGCGGGCCCGGATTGAAATGACCAACGAGGGCCAGAACCAACTGACCGTCTATTGGCAGTTTGATTGGATGGAGTTGCCTCGGGCCGCTGACGACATGCTGTACTTTCATGCCCGCTACCGGCAGGAGTTCCCGGCCAAGCCGTTTTCGTCCTACGTTATTTTCGAAGGCCGCGGTCAGGGGCACTATGTGGGCACCGTCTTCTCCATCCAATGCAGTTACGGAAGCTGGTTCGGCGAATCGGACGACCGTTTCTATATCGACGGTGAACGGGAGCCGTCTATCGTGGGCACGGGTTGCGAAGACTATTTCAACGACGCCTGGAACTTCCGCGAGTTTACCAACGCCAATACGGGCGTGACGATCAAAGAACCCAACGGCGAAGACTGCCGATTCACGGCCTACCGGTGGCACGTCCGGGCGCCGGTGACGTTCAACAAATCGTTGAAGGTCGATATCGAACGTCGTAGTTTCGCCCGCGTGACAAATCCGGAAACGGGCGAATCGGTCACCCACGATTTCAAGTACCGGCCCGACTTCTGCTCGTCGGTGGCGTTCTGGTACCAGAAGACGATCGCCGAGCCCTTTGATCGCTTTCCGCCGGTGGAAGAACGCGTTAACCCCGAGATCTTCCTGGAAACGGCGTACATGGTCGACCAGATCACAACATCGGACGGATTGACGGCCAAACGCCGCAGCAACCGCGTCTGCAATCTGAAGCGAGGGTTGCAAGTTGACAACACGCGTATCGGAGGATGGTTCGAGGTACCGTGCTGCGTCGAGGACGAGGGAAAGTACTCGGTCTCCGTGTTCCAATGCCTCTACCGAACCGGAGGCGTCTGGAAGGTCACACTCGTTGGCCCCGACGGCGAGATCCTGCTGGATCCGGCCATGGACTTCTACGACCCCTACCTGGCGTGGAAAGAAAACCGGCCGGAAAACTTCTTGTATGGAACGTGGTTCGAGAACAAGGTCGGGATTCACAAGCTGGTTCCCGGCGACTACACGTTTCGCTTCGAGTGTGCCGGTTCCCATCCGCTGGCCAGGGCGGAAGACTCCGACGGACCCGGCTTGAGTTGCCGGTTGGACGGCATCTCGTTGCGCAAGTTCCCCTGGGATGATCTCTACGGACAGATGCAGCACTACCTGGCCGAAGAGAAGGAACGGTTCGCAGGAATGGTCGTTCAGGCAAAGAAAGCCGTCGCGAACCTCGACGCGGCCGTCGAAAGGTTCTGCCAAGACACGAACGAGTATCCGAGGAGCCTCGACGAGCTTGTCCGGCGTCCCGAACGATTTTCTGCAACCGCCGGCAACTGGCCCTACGTGACTGGCATTCCAGCCGATCCCTGGGAGCAAAGCTATCGGTACTCGCATCCTGGAAACTTCAATCCCGGTGGTTTCGACGTCTATTCCGTTCACGGCAACAGCCGAGAACCATCCGCGTGGATTGGCAACTGGCCCAGCCCGTACCATATCCAAGGCGCTTTGGAGGGCGAAGACTTGGGGGTCAAAGCAAAAAGCGACGGTGTCACGGTCTCGAAACAGACCGTCGGCGTCGCATCGTTTCCGCCGCTTTCGCGGGGCCGTTTGCTCTTTATTCGACTCCAGCAGAAAGGCGATTCGATCGACTTCGAACTCCCGCCGTCGATCAAGCCCGGCCGGTACCGATTGCGACTACGATTGGTAACATCCTGGAACTATGCCGTCGCCCGAGCCAGTTTCAACGGCACGCCGCTCGGAAAGCCCGAAGACACGTACTCGCCCAAGATCGACACGAGGACCGTCGCATTGGGTCCGGTCGATGTCAAGCCAAATGTAAACACCCTCCGGCTCGAGGCCGTGGACCGGAATCCTGCTTCGACCGGATACTACGCCGGCATCGACGCTTTGGAACTGATTGACGAAAGCGCTATTTCACCTTGAAATCGCGCAGACTCCGGACGGTCTTGCCACCACTGTCATCGAGTTCGGCTTGCAGTGTGTATTCGCCGGCTTCGTCAGGCAGCGGCACCGTGAAATTGAGGACCTCGCGTGCCAGCGGCGCGACCTCCGCAGTCGTCGTCTCCAATAACTTGCGCCCGTGTTTGTGTACCAGATACACTCGCACTTCCCCCCGCCAGTCTTCGTACAGGTCGTTGATGACATACACCTTGAACTGCTGAGACGAACCGGCGGGGACCTCTTCGGCCCAGAAGTCGAGCATGATGCCAACCGGGTTGAACGACTCGCGAACGTACTCGGCGAACTGCGGTTCGAACTCCAGACGCTTCACGTCGAGCCAATGGTCGCTGGTGGCGCCGCCTTCGGGTCGTGGTTTGTCTCCGGGCCGCGAGTATCCCAATCCACAAAAGTGCACAACGCCCGCACACTGGCGATGAGCACGCCAGAATTCCGTCATCGCAGCGAGATAACGCGCGTAGATCCTGCGGCGCTCGTCGACGGTCGATTTTGAACCGAGCAGGTGCTCGTAGACCTTTTCGGTCAGGCAGGTCGGGTCGCCGTCGCGGGTCAACCAGAGCCAGCCGTATTCGTTGATGATGATGGGCACGTCGAGCTTGCGCTGTGCGGCGTTCAGATTGGGTGTTCCGGAATGGGTCGCCAATTCGCTCATCCGGAACGGCTTACCACCGAAGAAGTCGCGAATGAACAGGTACGGATGCGACTCGACACAGTCGTGTGGTGATTGCGGTTCGGCCCAACCGTTTTCCCAGGGCCGGTTCGAAAGGTCCAAATGGCGCACGGCCCCGATCGCCTTTCCCGTTTCGGGTGTAGAGCTTTCGTTCTGCCCGTCCCAAATCACCACGCACGGATGATTCCATCGTTCGCGCATCCAAGCGGTGTACTCGGGAACGATCTTCTCGGCCACTGGCCATTCAGGACACTTGTTCCGCTCGCCACCCAACAACCAGATAGGAAATTCGTCCTGGATCAAGATGCCTTCCTCGTCGGCAATCTCATACCAGAATTCCGGCGGAAATCCGATGCAGTAGCGCAGCGAATTCCAGTGCATGGATTTGTATTGCCGATGGAGCTTGCGCACCCAGTCGGGCCGCCATGGCAGATCCGCGCGCTCGGCGTCTTCGAAAAACCGATAGAGAGTCACGTTGCTGCCGCGCAAGTAGTAGGGCTTGCCGTTCAGCATGGCACGCTTGGTCTCCGGATCGAAGCGGAACGATCGCATACCAAAACGTACGCGGGCGGTATCGGCGCCGGTACTCAAGGTGAGGTTGTAGAGGAACGGATCTTCCGGCGACCACAACCGGCAGCCTCGAATCGGAATCGACAATTCCGCTTTCACTGGATCGCTGCCGTTCGACGATAGGGTCGCCTTTGCCTCGCCCACCACTTCGGAAGTCCCCGCCGCAGTGACCTTGCCGGTGACGACCGCACCGACGGAGTTGTCGCCGCAGTCGACCTCCGCCACGACGCGCAACTGTTTCGTTTCGATGTCCGGCACGACTTGCACATTGCGAATGTACGGTTTGCCGGTGAGGATCAATTCGACCGAGTCGTAGATTCCCGGGATGTAAAGGTACTTCTCGAAGTCCCAGCCGGTCGGCATGTCCTGCGGCATTGATTCGCGGTCGGTGCCAAGGCGGATTACCAGTTCGTTTTCCTGGCCATTGCCGCGTAACGCCGCATTGACATCGAGGTAGGCGGGCGTGAAGCAGGGAAGATGCTCGCCCACGAGTTGGCCGTTCATCCATACCTTTGATCCATACTTGGCTTTGTGGATTTTCAGGATGGCCACTTCGGGGATCTTGCCATCAACCTTGAAGGTGCGCCGATACCAGAAAGCCGCTCGCTTGGGGCTCTTCTTGCCCACGTCCGTGAACTCTGGTTGTGCCATGTCCACCAGACCCGGCACCGGCACGCTGTGGCTGTACGTTTCGGGCGGAGTCGCCAGATCGCCTTGCTCGACTTGCCACGAGCCGTTCAGATTGATGACCGTTCGAGGTGCGGCGGGCTTCAGGGACGCCTGCGTGGGCGTTGTGCAAAATGCCAGCAGGCCAACGTACATGACAGGAATCAATCGCAGTGGCACCGTGTTCATGGTTTTCACCTTTCTATTTGTTCTAAGACGTTTGTCTGATATGTGGCAGACGATTGACCTGCGCGGGGCCTACTTGCCCGAGAGCGCGATGTACTCGCTCAGAATCTCGACGTTGCGGCTGAAAACGGCGCTGGAAATGTAGCGGAAGGATTCGCTGAAGTCAGGCTGCCCAACCAGACGTTCTCCCGCGTACGTCGTGATCCAACGCCCGCCGGCGTCCAAGCCGCGGATGATCGCTCGGACGTTGTCCTCCAGCTCTTTGGCCGCGGGGGCCGGCGCTGGATCGGCGCCACTCTTGGCCACAAGGTACGCACGTACGATCGAATCGAAGCGGGCCGGCTGCTTCCAGCCGTAGTGACCGGGCACGGCAGAGTCGTCGTAGGTGAGCTGATACCTCGCGTCCATGTACAAAGGCCTGTTCGTCTTCAACTCGTAATACCGGGCGATCGTCCCGTCCGGCAGGAGGCACTTCTTGAAGTACTCCAGAGCGCGGGGGATCGGTTCCAGGTACTTCTCGTTGCCCGTGTACCGCGCGATCTTGATCAGCGTCTCCATGACGTCCTGAGACTCCCAGCCCGTGATTGCCGGCGGCTCGAACTTCCGCGCCCACATGGGAACCGTTTCGTAGTTGTACTGCTGGCACCAGCCGGGCTGCGGATCAGGCATCTGCGCCAAAATAAGGAAGGCGCCGAGCCGTTCGAGCGCTGCCTTGTGTTTCTCGTCCTTGTATACCCGGTGCGCATCGATCAGGGCGTCGGCAACAGTTCCCGCCACATTGTCGTTCAGGGTGTAATAGTCCCAGTAGTTCTTGACCCTGCCTTCGGTCCGCCAATCGTAATCCGGGTACCGGGCTTCGAGCACCGGTTTCGGTTCGACGGGGCCGCGCCAGCCCTGCGGAAAAGCTCCGTTAGGAAACTGCGAGCCGAGTAACGCGTCGAGTCCGTACTGTGCCGCCTCGTGGATATCGGCGTGCTCGAAGTCCAGCGCGCGGTCAGCGCGGACTAGCATTTGGAGGGCTGCCTGAGTTTGGCCGTCGTCCAGCGAAGAGAAGTCCCAACTGCCGCCTCTTCGCTTTCGGTATTTGCCCAGGCGTTTGGCCGGTCCGAAATGGATAACCTGCGTCCAGCCGCCGGACTCCAATTGTCCTGCGACCAGGGCCTCGGCCGCTTCGCGGCCGGCGTCCAAGTAGAAACTGTCCCCCGTAGCCGCATAGGCTTCGAGATAGGCCATCCCGACGGCAGGCGTTCCTGGAGGTTGCACAAAGATCGTATCAAAGGACGCCTTCCCCTCGCCCCATCGCTGCTGGAGATCCAGGCTGTAGTAGTAGACGTAACCTCGATGGCTGGCCACCTCGTCGTGGTAGAACGCCGCGGCTTTCTTCATTGCCCGCATCGCCGCCTGCCGAAGATCCGAGTCAACCTGCTGCGCGAGCAGAGGATCCGTGGCCAATGCACTGGGCAAGATGCGATCGCCTTCGTATTTCGCACGGTGGCCTCCGCGAGTTCCCCGTCCGTCGCGGGCCGCGGCCTCCGCACGAATCTCCTGTCGCAGTTGGGCCACTTCGCGTTCGAGCTGCAGAAGGATCTGGTAAAGCTCTGCTTCCCGTCGCGTCTGCGGTCGGAAACCGTCCACAGCACTCCTGTCGCTCTCCTCGCTACCGGCGACGACGGCCACAGGCAAGCCGTCGGCGCCCGGAGCCAACAGTCCGACTGTCAACAGCCAACAGGCAACGACTTTGGTGGTTGTCAGTGACATGATCTGCACACTCCTACTGAAACCGCGGGCAAGCGCCGTTTGTTGTCCAAAAGCCATGGCTCGATGGTACAATGCGCCCAAGAGTCGTGCAATTCAGGTAGGCCGGAACCAACACAGGATCGCACACATGAAGACCATCCTCCTTTTCACATTGGCATTGGCACCGGGGCTAGCACGGGCGGCGGAACCCGAGGCTGTCACCCGGCAATTGGCCCGACCGGTGCTCATTCGCAACGAGCATAACACTCTGTTGCGGCTGACCGTCAACGCCGGGGAAAAACCGTTCGTGCAGATCCAGTCCATCACGATATCGCTGAAGGGTGCGAGTGATCTCGAATCGCTTCAGTTCTATTTCACGGGTGATGGAACAGGATTCTCCAGCGAAAAGCCCTTCGGCGAACGAGTGCAACCGGAAGAGATGATTGCGTTCAGGGGCCACACGCGACTGAACGCCGGGGCGAATTACTTCTGGCTGTCATGCCGCGTGCGGGCCGATGCGGACTTGTCGCACAAGGTCGATGCGTCAGTGACCGCCGTTGAAACAACGGCCGGGCGTTTCGTGCCGCGCGACAAGACGCCGCAGGTGCGCAAGCGCATCGGCATCGCGCTGCGGCGGCATTGGGACGACGGAGTGCACACGTACCGCATCCCGGCGCTGGCCACGACGCCGAAGGGCACACTGCTGTGCGTGTACGACATGCGGCGGCGGATAGGGCGCGATTTGCAGGAGGACATCGACATCGGCCTGTTGCGCAGCGCGGACGGCGGGCGTACTTGGGGCGCCCAGACCGTGATCATGGACATGGGTACGTACGGCGGGATGCCGCAGGAAGTGAACGGTGTCAGCGACCCGGGCATCATCGTGGACCCGGCGACGGGCGAGGTTTTCTGCTTTGCCGTGTGGATGAACGGCCGGGCCGGCACGCACCAATGGAACAAGGGCGGATCGGAGCCGGGCTTCGAGATTGGCAAGAGCGCTCAGTTCATGATGGTGCGATCAACGGACGACGGGCAGACTTGGACGAAGCCGAAAAACATGACGCGAGCGTGGAAAGATCCAGAGTGGATCCTATACGCGCCCTCGCCGCAGCAGGGCATCGCTTTGAAGGACGGCACCCTGGTGATGCCCACGCAGGGTCGCGACGCGCGGGACCAGCATTTCTCCAACCTGCTGATCAGCCGTGACCACGGGAAGACGTGGGCGGTCAGCCCGGCGGTATCGTTCGGCAACACCGAGTGCCAGGCGGTGCAATTGGCCGATGGCTCGATCATGCTGAACTGCCGTACGGGAAGCCCCACAAAGTTCCGCACTGTTGCCGTGACGCGCGACCTCGGCCAAACATGGACGCCGCACCCGACCAACCGCGAGGCCCTCATCGAGCCAAACTGCAACGGCAGCTTATACCGGTCCGACTATACCGAGGACGGCCAAACGAAGTCCGTGCTGCTGTTTGCCAATCCACACTCGCAGGAGGGCCGGTCGCACCACAGCATCCAGGTAAGTTTCGACGAGGGAAAGACGTGGCCGGAAAAGCACCGGCTGCTGCTCGACGAAGGCTGCGGCGCGGGCTACCCTAGCCTGAGCCGCGTCGATGAAAGGCATGTCGGGATCGTCTACGAGGGCAGCGGGTCGCACTTGGTGTTCGAGAAGATTCCGATTGATGAGTTGCTGAAGCGATGAGCTCGTTTTAGTTTCGCGAGTTCAGCGTCATGAAACGCCAATCCGAAAGGTAAGCCCATGGTCCGTTTTGTTGCGGTTCTGCTTGTCGTGGTTTCCAGCGCATCGGCTGCTCCGCCTGCGCGTTTTGGGCGGATCGATGTGTACAGCGTCGACGGCGCGTTCGATGTGCGTGACGTTCGCGCTAATCCAGGTGCACAGATCTTGGACGTCGGGTGGCGAGGCGAGGGGATGGCCGATACCGGAGCAACAGCCCAGGCCCGCGCCCGAGAGACTTGGCGCGAGGTTTGGATCGAAGTCGTGCCTGAACGTGACGGCAAGCTGCAGATTAACTTCCAGGGAGAATACTATCGCAAGCAGAGCGACGATGACGTGCGCCTGGTCTGGGTCGACCAGATTCAGTTCAGCGGCGCCGAAGTCGTCAATGCAGACCTTGAAGATTTGCAGGGAAACGGCGTGCCGCGCGGGTGGCGATTCTCCGGGGCGGTTTCGCCCGAGGCCCTCAGTCGCGATGGAAGCGTTGCGGCCAGCGGCCGAGTGTGCATGGCAGTATGGCACGGAGCCCAATTGCGTCAAACAGTTGATGTGCGAGCCGGACAGCCGGTCCGAGTGACGGCGAAATTCCGCGCAGTCGGTCCGGAGGAGGAGTCGCCCGAGACGGCCAGGCACAAAGCCCGGTTCGCCGGCCTCCTGGAACTTCAATCCCAGACGATCACCGTCAAATTGGCCACACCCGAGGATGCACAGCTCGCGAAGATTCGTCCATTGCCCCTGTACGACGGAGCGGAATGGGCCGTAACGAGCCGCTGGGATGACAACACGTGGACAAACCTGAAAACGCGGGCTGTGCTGCTGGAGCATGGCCATCGCGGCACGTTTTTCCTGAATGATCCGAAACGCAATTTCTACGGCAATGACTACGGGCTTTTAACGGAGCGATCTGTGAACGAGATGGGAAAGGTGCTGACCAGTGGCGGAACGACGATCGGCGGTCATTCGCTGACGCACCCGATGATGAGCTATCAGAATCGCAATCGGATGTTCGAGGAAGTGTTAGGATGCCGAATTGCGTTGGAGGCCGCCTTTGACAATCTGGTCAACGCCTACGCGTTCAGCTTCTGCAATTATCGCAACTCGATTGAAGGAGCAGGCGTGCAACGCGACATCGCGATGGTGCTCGCTCGTGCTGGGTACTTGCAGGTCGCCAACCATCGGTTTGCCGAAGATGGATGTTGGCCGTGGGCCGTTGCGGGGCTTTTGCCACCCGACGGGCGGCCCATCGACCGGGCGTTCTCCGGGTTTCTCGCCGACGAGGATCTGTACAACGACAACCCGGCCGTCACGTACAGCATGCATAGCTGGTACGACACGCCCGAAGAATGGTCGGGCTTTGAGGCAGACCTGGACCGATACGGCAACCGGCCGGAGTGGTGGTACTGCAATCAGAACGAGTACGGCGCTTATCGAGCCCAGTACCGCGCCGCCGCCCGAGGCAAGGTCGAAGTCGAAGGCACGATACTCCGCTACCATTTTCAGCGGCCCAGCCTCCTGGATCTGAACGACCCGATTCCCCTGACATTCGAGATTGCGGGCGTCGAGCCGGACAGCGTTAAGTCGATCGAATGCTCCAGTGCGAGAATTGATCAAGCGGAGGCTCAGGATGGCAAGATCCAATTTCACGTCGGCCATCCGGCGGAGCTAAGCCTGCCGGTACAGATTGATCATGTCGCAACCGCAATTGGCGAACTGGCGGCGTCGACCGAATTCCCAGCGTTTCGCGGCGCATTTAAGCGCGATGGAAAGACGTTGACTTTGCGGCTGGAGAACGCGGGGACGCCGCCAATCGTAATCCGACGAGTGGCCTATCGAGTCCCCTTGAGATACAGCCACGGTATAATCCGCCGCCCTGGCACCGCACTGACGACGGAAACTCCTTTCTCGGACCGCGTCGAACTCCAGGAGGAACGCGAGGATTCAAGGTATCGGGCAGGTGACCAGTTCTTCGCCGCGCAGGTTGACTTCAGGCACAACGGCGAAACCGGACGCGTCTACTTCACGACGCGAGAGACGTGTTCACTCGCGGACGCCTCTTATCCCCAGCAAGGTTTTGTCGTGCTCGGCCCCGTCCCGCGGGCCGAGATCGACTTGGAAACACGAAACCTCAAGGCTTTGCTTGATCAGGGATGGACTGATTCGGATGGCCAGAAGCTCAAGTTCATACCAATCGACCCGAAGATTGCCCGTTCGCTGAGCGCGGAAGTCATCCCCGTACGTGGTCGATGGGACAACCATGGCCTGAGCGCCTGCATTTACCTGCTTCGAAGCCGCGTTCACTCGCCGGATGAACGGCAGGTGCGTTTTCTCCGCAGCATCAGCACCGTGCCCGCTGTGTGGATCAACGGGAACTCTGCCGGGGATACTTGTTCGTTGCAAGTCGGAGACAACGAACTGCTGATCGCCTACGAGCCGCCTGTCAACCAGAGATTCTCGCCGGAACATGCAGGCCCCATGTTCCGCATCGTCGATGCTGAGAGCAGACAGCGCCTCGATGACATTCGCTATCAACCATGAAAGACTATCGCATGATGTCAAGCACGGTCTGCATCACTTCGACGCCTCTCGTCTGGGCCTTCTTGTAGGACGTCTTGGGCCCCGTGTACTGATACAGGTTGGCGACGGTGTTCCACTCGACGATCGAATTGAAAGTCGCCAGCCGTTGCCACATGGGGTGGTCTCGCTTAATCGGACTTCGCGGCGGGATTCCACTCAGACTCTCCAGCCCACGCGCCTGCTTTTCGGCAAGATCGCGCCTGCCAGCGTCTGAGTACAGCGAGGGATCGAAAACGTAAACCGACGGAATGCGATGATTGGGCAGACGGAGAAAGTGGAAATCAATGAAGGCGACCGGCGGCTTTTTCTTCAGATACTTCCACAAAACCTCCGCTTCGTGCGGTCCGGGACGACCAGCGGCGATGTCCCGGAAGCCCAACATGGCAATCTCGCCTTTGCTGTTGACGTTACACATTCCCCGCACCACACCATCCGGATTCGTGATAGGGATGAAGGCGAGATCGAAGTCGGCCAAGTGGTCTGAACGTCCGGTAACGATCTCCTCCGCCATCGACAGGATCGCCCACGCTCCGGGTTCGCCGGGTTGCAGCGAGGAAGCGAACACCACGCGAGGCCTTCCCGGATGTCCGGCTTCGAGGCTTAGAATGGGACGATCATCGAGCGAGCGCCCGATTTCGACCACTCGTGCCCGTCCGTCAGACGCCTTGGCTAGTTGCTTCAGTTTCGCGACAGCCAGCGTGTACGGATAGACCGCGGTGGTTGAAACGACCTTGCGTTCGCCAGGAGCGAAGTCGATCGACAGGTGTACCCGATCTTTGCCGTCGCGTTGTTTGCTTGCTGGAATCGGCTCCCATTGAAGGTTCGCCGCCGGTCTGACCATGTAGTGTTTCCTCAGGAAGTAATCGAAGCCATGCTCGATCAGCCATGCGGGAATCACGACGTCCAAGTCGATCTGACGTCCCTCTTGGTGATCATTGGTGATGGCCACATATAGCGAGTAGTTGCTGATCGGCCCGGTCATCTGGACTTCGATCGGGATGGGATCCTCTCTCGGGGCCAGCGCAAAGTGATCCTTACCGATTCGCTCAATAAAGGCGGCATTGCCGCATTCCACGTCTGCCTTCACTGTCCAGCCATCGGATTTCAGCGTCGGACTCTGGGGGCGCGGCATTTTCGCGGGCAAACGGCGGATACGGATGTTTCGATACCAGACGCGGTAACCGTGGTCCTGTAGGGCAATGTGCCCCTTGCGGTTCGCGGCAAACTCCTTGCTGTCGTGGAATTTGCTGTCGGCCACGCACTTGTTCCACTCGTCGCTGTGTAGCTCAATCTCAAGCACCTTCGACTCGTTCAACCAGTGCTCCAGATGGTTGTTGTCCAACACGATTCGGCCGTGGTTCCACTGACCGGTGGGCTTCAACTGCTTGCCCTCTGCGACTACCACATCGTACATAGACGCCGCCAATACTTCCGGGCTGAGACTCCAGTTGGCGTCGTCCAAGATTTGATACTCCGGACCGCTTAGAAACGGAGCTGCGTCACCACGTCGCACGAGGTACATGACGCCACTGTTCGCGGATTTCGAGACTCTCCATTCGAAAACGAGTTCGAAGTTGTCGAACTGTTCGTCGCTGATCAGATTCGTGCCTCGGACGAACCCGATTGGGTTCTTCAGATACAACGCACCGTCTTCGACCACCCAACTCTTGTCAGGCTTCCATTTTCCGTGGTACACGCTCCACCCGTCGAGCGACTTGCCGTCGAACAACGAAATCCATTCTCCCGCGTCGTCGCCACGCGTTGCGGGCGAGGCATTCAAGAATGTTAGGGTCATCAACGTCAGAATGAATAGACGATTCATAATCCGATTCCCGCTCGTCAGGAGCCACCGATTCTACGGCCAGTACTTGGATTCGGTCCGGGCCGTCTTGAGGTAGTTTTCGATTCTCGCGATCACATCCGGATGTCCGGCCGCAACGTCGTGTTCTTCGCCCAGATCTTTGGTCACGTCGTACAAAACAAGTGGCTGCCCTTGTTTCAGCCGGATGGCTTTCCACTTGTCGTAGCGTACGGCCTGCTGAAAGCCGCGTTCGAAGAACTCCCAGTAGAGGAACTCGTGCGTCTTCTGTTGTTTGCCGAGCAACGTGGGAACGACCGATATTCCATCGACGTCCTCGGGTGGGTCGACCCCGGCCAGTTCCGCGGCAGTCGGCAAAAAGTCCCAGAACGCCCAAACATGATCGTTCACCGACCCCGCGGTTACGCGACCGGGCCAGCGGACGATCATGGGTACGCGAATGCCGCCGTCGGTTAGGTCGCGTTTGTAGCCCCGCAGGCAGCCTGAGCTGTTGAGAATTGCTGCGTACTGATCGACCTCGTTGCTGCGACGGAAATAGTAGATTTCGGCGCCGTTGTCGCTGGTGAAGAAGACGACGGTGTCGCGTTCAATCCCCAGCGACTCGAGTTGCGTCACAATGCGACCAACATCGCGGTCCATTCGAGTGACCATGGCGGCGTAGTTCTTGACACTCTGTGGCCAGGGGCGATCCGAGTAGGGTTCGTCGCTGGGGATTTCATAGCGCCCGTGTGGGATCGTGTAGGCGACGTACAGGAAGAATGGCCCTCCAGCACTACTCTCCTCGATGAACCGGAGAGCAAACTCTGTGAGTTGATCGTGGACCCACTCCCCCTGGTGACCGCCGCGATTGCCGTCCAGAATGCGAACGTCTTGGTTCTCCCAGATGAATTCGGGGTAATAGCCGTGAGCATGTCGTTGGTTGAGGAATCCCAGCCACTGGTCGAATCCTTGAATGTTTGGAATACCGGTCGTCCCACGTTCGCCCAATCCCCATTTGCCACAAATCCCTGTGGCGTAACCGGCTCCTTTCAACAGCTTGGCAACCGTGACGTCATCAGGCTCGAGTGGCACAAGAATGGACTTGCGACTTTCAGGCAATCGAGCGGAGTTGCCACGTACGCGGCAATGCCCCGTATGCTTGCCGGTCATCAATACGCAGCGAGTGGGAGCACAAACGGTGCTACCCGCGTAACACTGGGTAAACCGCATCCCCTCGCCTGCCAGCCGATCGATGCACGGGGTACGGATCTCCTTTTGACCGTAACAGCCCAGGTCGCCGTAGCCCAGATCATCCGCCATGATCCAAATGATGTTCGGCCTGACGGCACGAGAATCCGTCACCTCGGCCAAGCAGTTCGAGGAAACTCCTACGAGACACGTGACAACAATCAACACCAGTCGGTACATCGGCATCTCTCCTCGGTCCGAGATCGAATCACGTCGGATGGTCCATGCAGAAAAAACTGTTCAACCCATTATTGTTGTTCACGGCGGGTGCTACAACGCGCTTGCGCGTTATCGCCGGTTCTCCGCAGGTGGTCTCCCTTTAGAACGCTCCGGCAAGGATCTCATCGAACCGCGCCGGATCCGATTCGCGAGTATGGCACAACAGGCGGCATTCTCGTACATTGTTTTCAGTACCGATTACTTGAACGACTGACCACAAGTGCCGCCAATGAGAACCAAACCTCGAGAACGCACAAACAGGACCGTCGGGCTGCTTCTCACCGCGGGAATCCTCCTTGCGCCGCAAGCACTGCCTGCCCAGGAACAGCAGCCCGCCTGGCCGCAGTATCAGCATGATGCCGCCCGCAGCGGCTACACGCCGACAGGGCCCAAACCCCCGTTCAAGGAGGCGTGGAGCTTTGATTTCCTGGAACAGAAAAGCAAAATCCATCCGGTGGTGCAGGCGATCGTCTACCAGGGAAAGGTCTTCGTCCCTTCACGCAACGGCAGGATCTTTGCCGTCGACGCCGTGACGGGCAAACTGGTCTGGAAAAAGGAAGGTATCGGGCCAGCCCTGCATTCCGTGGGCTGCGCTGACGATAAGGTCTTCTGCGGGAGTCTTGACGGACACGTTTACGCCCTCAATGCCGCGGACGGCACCCCCGTCTGGAAGACCTTTGCCAATGTCCGCGGCTTCTGTGTGGCACCCTGTCTGGCCGAAGGCAGAATATTCCTGGGCTGCCGGAACGGGACTTTCTTTTGCCTCGACCAGAAGACCGGCAAGATCCTCTGGCAACGCGACACCGGCAACTTCATCTACCATACCGCGGCCTTTGCCGATGGCCGCGTCTTTGTGGGCAACGAGCAACTGGCCGCCCTCTGCCTCGACGCCCAGAGCGGCGAGATCCTCTGGAAGAAAACGGGCATGGTCGGAATGACCTTCATGAACGGCTGCGCCTTCATCGACCGCGGAAAGGCCATCTTCCGCACCTGGTCGGCCGCCAAAGCCACGTTGCTGCGAATCGACAAGGCAGCCTTGGATGCAGCGGTGAATCGGGGTGAGTGGTTTCCTTTTCCTGAGGCTCAGGAGCGGCGCATACTTGCCAACCTGAAGGAGAAGGAGATCGAGTACCGCGAGATGTATGCATATGACGACGTGACTGGCGAGGAGCCCTACGTCCTGCCACACTCAAACGGTTCGTCGGTGGATGGGCCGTCCTTCGGGGTTTGCAGCGACGGCCGTGGCAATTGGATCACCTACCTGACAGTGGAGGGATGGCGCGGTCATCCCAACCTCATCTTCGCCAGGATTAACCCCGATACGGGCCGCATGAAGGATGTGATCTGGACGCCGGACTGCAAGCTGCCGAACTCGGACGAGGCCAACGCGTTTTCCGTCGGTGGAGACATCCTCTTCTGCTCCGAACAGGAGGAAGGGGAGGCCGGCATCTTCACGGCCTTCGATCTGAAGGCCGTGAAACGCATCCCGATTCCCATTCTCTCTCGCTTCTACTCCTGGGATTTCGAATACAACCACCAGCCTTTGTGCAATCCCATCGCCATCTCCGGAAACCGATTCTACAAGGTGACAAATCACGCGCTGCACTGCTGGGTTGGGAGCGGGCAATGAATACGCACATGAAAGCACAGATGAAACGACATTTGCTGACAGGCATCTCTCTGATTTTGTCCGTCGGCCATCCCCTGCTCATGGCGGAGCAGGCCCCGATACCATGGGTTGCGGACAATGGCGAAATGCGACTCCACGACGCACCTCACGGCGAAAAGATGGCGGGGGGACTCGGCTGGACTCTCTTCGTCACCGACGACGGTTTCCGCCTCGGAAAGCGGGCCCATGTCTGCTTTCCCGAATGGTATTTCCGCAGTTGGGTCTGGTGCGGCGCCGAACCCTGCGCAGACCGCCTTGATCTCGGACTCTTCCGTCCCTCCGGCCTAACTGCGACCACCGGTAAGTTCGAAGCGACCTGGGCCGGCATGATTTTCAACGAGTCCTACCGGGAGGACGGCGAACCCCGTTTCTTTAAGGCACATGTTTCCCGGCTTTCGCCGGCCGTGCTTCTCGAATTCGACGCCCGTAGCATCAATCTTTTCGAGAAGGCGAGGGTTGGCGGTTACGCCAAGTTAGACCCCAAACACAAGCATGCGAATCAGGAACCGTGGGCAGGCGACTGGCCGGGATCACTCTTGCCGAAGCACCTTGTCGTCGGAGGGGAAAGAGGGTGCAAGATCGTCCCGCGCGCCAGACTTCCCTTCCGCCTGTCCCCGGATGACCGCTGGATCCTGTGCTGGTACGGGGATGCCAGCAGGCTGCGTGCCGATGCCGCCCCCGGACATATGACGATCAGGACGGACTGTCCCGTGCTGATTGCATTCTCCCATCCGCCGGTGTCCATTCAGGCAGAAGAAGATCATTTGCGTCTGGACTACGAGGACCCCGGCCCCAAGTCCCTTGCCGTGCTTCCCCTGCTGGGCGAACGGCTGCCCAGGGCTGTGGCCGGCGAAAAGCCGCGTCGCTTTCCCGCGCATGTCGGTTTTCCGCGAGGCAGTCATGGGTACCGCTTCGCGGAGTTGCCCGCCACGGAGGACTGGACCGCGCAATTGCCACCGCGCGTGCTGGCAATGTGTCGGCAATGGTACCGTCGACTGGGGCACTTCCCGATCGAGGTCACGGAGACCTTCCATTACCTACCGGAAACGGATGAATCCGTCATCGCAGGAGAGATCCGCTTCGTTAAGGTACACGAACACGGTGTGCGCTTTGCCCCCCTTCCCCCGATGCTGGCCATGGCCGCACATAAGGAGTTTTCTGCCTTGAGTCTTTCGGCCCAACCGGTAGACACGGGTCTTGTCAGCAAGTGGGGGCCGTACTCGGGTTATGTGGACAGCAGCAGTTACAGGGTCAGCATCAAGGGACTGAACCGCTATGTATTGCAGCGGCGTCGGACTTTGCCCGAGGCGAAGGAGCCCGCGACCGTCCGGAAGGCGTTCGACGAGGAAGTGGAGAAAGTCGTCCGGGCTGGCATCCTTTCGCCCTGGCATGCCATTGTCTGTATGAACGCCGCCGGCCAGGCGAACTACATGCACTGCTGGGGAAATGACACCCGGCGGCAGGCTTGGGGAAATCCGGCGGAGAACCTCTACTACATCACGCAATGCTTGGATATCGCCTCGCCCGATTTGAACAGAGAATTGCTCGAACTGGCCAAAGCATGGCAGAAGAAGTACCCCGCCGAAAAGAACTGCCACATGCCTTATGGCAAGGATGCCCCGCGGGAGCATTACCGGAATCGGATCGGAGCCGCTCTGCCGAGCAGGTCCCTCAACTTCCATTTCATCCATAACGTCATCCCCGTGGAGAGCCTCTATTTCCTGGCAGAGTATTACCACGCCCTTGGGGAGGCCCCGCCGGCTTTCCCGAGAATTATTGAACCCTACGCACGCCGGTCCGACTGGGCATCACTGGGGTTCAGGCGTGCCCCTAAGCTGTTCAAGGCCAGGGAACGGCCCAGCGCATTGACCGCCCCCTACAGTGAAGGGCTGCATTTCGATGTCATGGACAAAGAGGTCGGCCGCGGCGGGGTCGACGACCTCAATCGTTTCTTCGCCGGGGCGATCGGCCATGTCCGGCTCGCCCGGTTGCTCGGCGACGGGGAGCAGGAGCGGATCGGCCGTTATTACTTGGCGCGGAGTGCCGTCCTGCGCTACGCCATGGAGTGCTGGAAGGAATACCTGTACGAGAAAGATTTCATCGGCCTGCCGGAGCCTCCTGAGAACCCTCGTGTCTTTCACGGAGAAGGCTTGCTCCATGTCTTCGAGCGCCGCTCGCCGCACGACGATGCCCTGTGCGTCTGGGAGATGGACGAATTCAACCTAACCCTGCGAGTCACCGAGCCTTTCTCCGAGTGGAGCAGCCGCCTGAAGGCCTACTGGCATGTCGTTCCGGAGGTCGGGCGTTTTCTCCACGATCACTTGCGCGAACGAGTCTCACGTCAGGCCGAGCTTCTCGAACGGTCGCTGCCGGAGTGGTACTCCGCCTATGCCGACTGTGTCATCGCCGGGGAGCATTTCCACCTGCGGCCCGAGGACCCCTACCAATATTTCATGGTCCATGCCTGGGTAAGGAAAACCGATGCGGAGACGCTGTGGAAATACGCCGACCTGCCTTATGTGAACACCGGCGATTGGTACTATATTCACAAGCTGGCGGAAACCATCAAGGCTTACCGGGGAGTAAGCTGGGAATGACAAGAGGAAACATCGAATATCGAACGAGGAACTTAGTTTCTTGAGACTGCGGTCGGCTTCGGTTGGTTTGCTCGCGTTGACGGTTGTTTCCTCAATGCCTTCAGCGCTTGCCCAGGAGCAGCACCCAGTCGTCGGTATCAGGCGTGCGGTAGGTGCCGCTCTCGGTCATCGAGGCGGGCTTCCTGGCCCCGTCACGTGGGTTGTACCACTGGGCTCCCAACCCTTCGACGAGTCGGCCTGACGTGAGCGTGATCTCGCCGCCACGCTCGAAGTACACGACAGCCAGATCGCCTGTGGGGGAACGGGATGCGTAAATCGGGACACCGCCACTCTCGTGGCCCGGCGACCAAAGCGAGGGCTCGCCGTTCGCGGACGTGCTCGTGGTGCGGAAGCGCACTTCGTACGCGCCGGCTGCCTGACCGAGTGTAAAGCTCCGATTGCCGGTGTCTTTGGACAGTGTGACGATGCGCGCCGGGCCGCTCTGGGTGGTGTTTGCAGGGGAGATCCACGCTTCAAGTGCGAATGCCCGAGACCGCTGGATCGCCTTGGTGACTTTCCCGGCAGACCCGGCGGAAGACACCAGCGTGGCAGACTTGATGCGCAGTCCGCCCTCCGGCAGCCATTGTACCGCGTCGGGCTTCTCGATGGCCAAATGCAGCGGCTCTCCGTGGCCCGCGGCGTCTCTGACCTTGTCGCCGTTGCCTTCCCGGAACGCGTAGAGCACCAGCGCACCAGACGGTCGCTCTCGGAGTCCCGCCTTGAAGCGGCGCGCAGTCTCTTCGGCGCTCAACGCGCGGTCGTACAGCGCGACTCGGTGGTAGTCGCCGAGCCACGGCCGGTCGCGGGTCAGTTCGTTGGCCAGCGCCAAGCGGAAGTCGGCGCCCCAGTTTGACATGTCCCCTCCGGCCGTTGCCGTTGCCGCCTGCTTGCCGTTCAAATACAGCATGGCCTGCCCATCCTTGTCGCGGGTGTAGACGAGATGCGTCAGCGATGTCTTGACCGGTCTGCCGTCGCGGACTTCGATCAGGTCGTCGTCGGGTTCGAGCGTCCACCACGGGATCGACGTGAAGAAATCCACGATGCGCCCATAGCCTTCGAGCATGACCATCGAGTCGTCCCCGCGGCCGTTGAGCCAGCCGCCGCCGGTGTCAGGACCCCAGCCCGTGCCCGTGTCGGCACGCTCGCCGGTGGTCTGGTATCCGCCGGCCATGTACATGCCCCAGGCGAGACGCCGACGGTTGTCGGCCGTGCGTGCGGGCCACTTTCTGTTGCCGCCCCAACGCGGGTAGTGGTCCTCGTAGCCATACTCCTCGTTGACTTGGGGCGTGGGGCGGCCGGTCTTGGCTTGCTTGTCCCGGCAGGCGCGGAGGAATCGGTAGCCACCGCCCTCGTCCCACTTCTGATGCATGGCAAAGTCGGCCCACGCAGATGTCCGGAAGGGGAACTCGCCGTGACCGTGAACGGACGCCAGGTGGTCGTAGGGGTCACACTGTTTGATGAATGCGCCCATCTTGTTCGCCCATGCCTCGTCACGGAACAGGTGGTATTCGTTCGTAACGTCCCACATGACGTTCGAAAACGGGGCGAAGCGGGCGACGGCGTAGCGATAGTAGCGCTGCTCGTCCTCGCCACCCATGCCCTTCTTGCCGAAGGGGTCCACGCCCGGTCGCCGGCCGTCTACGTGGAAGATCACCGATACGACCATGTCCAGATCGCGGGCGTGCCGCAGCAAGCGATCGTACTTCTGCCAGTGTGCCACGTTGAAGCGTGTCACGTCGAAGCCGGGCGTCTCGACGCTGTCCGGCCGCGCGGCGATCCAGGGATTCAGGAGAAACGAGAACTCGTCCGTCGGATACGCGTTCTCGTACCACGCGCGCCCGTCCTTCACACGCCCGTTGATGACAACTCGCACCCGGTTGACCTGCAAGCGATGTAACCGGTCGAGGGCCTTGCGGATGTTCGCATCATCCCAACCCATGAGCCAGTACGTGGTCGTGCCGTTCCAGAAGTGATGTTCGCCCGTGCCTTCCCAGAGGAAGTGCCAAGGATGCTTGGGGTCCACACGCACCAACCCACGGCGTTCGGCCTCGCGGGCCGCAAAGGTCCCTTCGTGTTTTGTCTTGGACGTTCCGTGGCGACAAGTCACCGAGTAACGATGCTCGCCCGCCTGTGTAGGCATGAAGCGGATACGGAAGATGCTCCCGTCCTGCGAGTCGCAGAAGCCGTCCACCGCGACCGGCTTGCCGCCAGCCCGGCACAACTCGCCCCGGACAGTGACATCGGTGAACGGATTCGCGCCGTTCGGTCGCTCCACGGCGACCGTGACTTCGACGAAGTCATACCGTTCCACCTGGTCCGCAAACTGCGAGAAGCTCACGCGTTCTGCGGACACTGCGTCTTCGCCCACAAGAATCGCGATGGCGGCAACGAGCACACGGACAGTCACCCGCGGGTGGAACAAGTGCGAGGTCATGATTGGTCTCCCGAAAGCAGTTCATTCTTTCGTTGTCGAGTGGCAGACCGGACGCTACCATAGACCTGTCGCTGGGGCAAGATTCCGCCCGTGCGCATCCGTCTTGCGATTCAGGTAAGCCGGATCTGAGTTACGCAGGGCACTGGGGGAACAGCGACGCGTTCCTTTCTGTCGGTGGACTCTATCGGACAATACCGCTAGCGGGCGACTTCCACTACCTAGGCTTGGTTGAACGCTGGGAGTCAAGCGGACAAATCTTCAAAGCCGGAATGGAACTCCCAGAAAACAGAGTCTTCTGCCCGCCGCCGGTTGATCGCCCCTGAATGCTTCCGCGTTTTGACCGAGCAGGATTCACGCAACGCACCCTGACTTCCTCGCCGGTGTCACGAAGTTTGAATACGACGTTGAGCGCTTTCGCCACTGTATTGATTTTCGCAATGATCGAAGCGTTCTCCTGGTACGTGTCGTATGAATGACCAACAAGCCGATCCAGGATTGTCTGGAACTGATCTCGCAACTCGCGCGACTGCAACCTCGCCAAGAGACGGTCAAGGGCCGAAGGTGCCGACTCCTCCCATTGGCTTTCCGGAAGGTCTTGGAGAATGATGTCTACAGCACTAGTGTCCAGGCCGGATTCTCTTGGCATGCGGTTCATTCCCCCATTGTCTGTTGTCCTAACAGGAAACAGTTTTCGGGCACTGCTTTGGCGTAAGCGAATCACACTGAGGCAGATATGTTGTCCTAACAGGAAACATAAGAACACAAGGAGAGTTCTGGGTCAATATACTTGACCAAATGGTTGGGCCTATAACGATACAAATGGCCTTACACAGAGATCTCTAGGTTTGGTGGTGCTATGACGCGACTGGGTCACTAGATGCATTCCCCTCATATTGGTTTATTTTGCCAACGCCGAGGGAATGACGGGTTTCCGCGCACGGCGGAGCGAAGTGATGAAGCGGCGCAGACAATGGCGCAGATCGGCAATTCCATTCTGGTGGCGTCGGCGCGAGCTGACTCCCACGCAGGAGGAAATCCTCGACTTTTGGCTGGTCAAATCCAGCCGTACGCGGGTAATGCGGTGCCGCATGCGACAGGGGAATCGGCCCGTTCATCTGGGACGTGGACGGCGTCAATCCGTCGCTGATTCTCTGCTGGCCAAACTCGCACTTCTCTGGATAGACTTGCAGGCCCTTCTTTCCTCGGTACAAGACGCCAGACGCTCGGTAGCAGCCTTCTTCGGTCTGCGCGGCTATGAATCAAGCACGGATCGCCGCAGGCGGTTCCGCGCAAATGTTCAGGCTCCAGAGAATCTGGAAGGCCGTCTGTTACTTAGTGGAAGCCCGACAGGTGCCGAGTACCTTGACGAGTCGGTGGTCGATGACCCCGCGGAAACTGCGGCGGTGTCGGCGGACGTTCCTCTGTCTCGAGAAGATCTCCGGGCCGTCCACTCTGATCTTGATCGAGTCGACGGCGGTTCCTGTGCTCCTATCAGCGTAGAGCGTGCAACGGTCCGCACGTCTCTTGGGGAAGATACGCGGCTCGGGGGGCTAGAGAAACTGATTGAGCAAGTGAGTCTCGCCCGGGTCACCTGCGAGTTTGATGACTACCAGGGCAACGACGCCGTTGTTAGCGACATGATACCAAGTGAGCCTGTCATCGACAGCGCAGTAGGCCCCACCGTCAATGCCACACACCCAGTGCACGCGCATTCCGGTGAAGGGGAAGGCCCATCGAGTGCGGGGGCAGTTCCCGATGCTCCGGCGAATGTGACGGCCCGAGTGCAAGGACCGCAGAGTGTTCTCCTGAGTTGGAACGCGGACCCGAATGCCACTGAGTACCGGGTCTATCGCAAACGGCTTGGCGGCACCTACCCGGTCATCCAGATCTATTGGGGTGCGGACTGGAGGTACTTCGACTCGGGATCTCACTTGGAGGCTGGTAAGACCTACCGGTACTTCGTCACCGCCCACAATTATTCAGGGGATTCCAGTCGATCGGAGTACAAGACCGTCACAACCGATCCTGCATGGCGTCCCAGTTCCCCCGAGCGGCCCGATCTCAGAAATAACGATGACACTGGACATTCGCCCGTTGACAATATTACGCGGAAGACGAACGATTTGACATTTCAGTGGGACTACGCGTACGGGGCGACTGAATTCCGGTATGGATGGGATAACGCAAATTCGCTTCCAAATCAGATCGAAGTCGACGATTTGGGGACTTTTGGAACCGACCTCAACGCGCCGAGTGGGCACGGCTGGCACCAGTTCATCGTGGCAGCCTGCAACTCATACGGCTGTCGATCGAGTTCTCTGGACGTCTACATTGACCGCAAGGCACCATCCGTCCTGAATCTGTCCCTGGACGCCGGTTCGGACAGCGGCCGATTTCCAGACGATGGTTTGACCTATGATGTGACCCCTCGTTTCGTGTGGGCAGTCCAGGATCACGGCCTGGATGTCTACCGATCTCAGTTCGGTTGGAGCGCCTCCAACCCACTGGGTTCGACGACGAATCTATTTCGGGATGTCGGGGCTCCGGCCGACAACGGGACGTACACATTTTTCGTCCGACCAGAGGCTGAATCGGGCCTCATGGGCAACTGGAAAACGGTTACGGTAACGTTCGATTCAATTGATCCCAGCTCAAGCCCCCCGACTTCGCCGAAGGGCCAACTAGCCGAACTGTCAACCAGCATAGCGTGGCCCTACGATTCGACCCAAGACTGGAAGACGATTGTCGATCTGGAGGTCAAATCAGCTCAAGGTGCGTGGGGTGATGTTCCAAGTTGGCCGAAGAACTTGGAACGTACGGGCGCAGTAAATGTGCCGAACCTGTCACCGAATTCGCACTACCGCGTCCGCGTCCAGCGAATGGACTCTGCAGGGAACCGGGGCAGTTTCAGCGACTACGTCGAGTTCTCGACTCCAGGTGGGCCAATCGTAACTTCATTCACGGTTCCCCAACTTGAAGCGGGTGAATCGGCAGTCGACCACGTAATCGTCGAGTTTGATCACGCCATCGACTCCACTACTTTCACGAACAGTGACGCGACGGTCACTCGTGGTGGGTTCAAGATCCCCGTGGTCTCCGTTGAAACGCTCAGCGATACGAAGTTCAAGGTTAGTATTGTAGCTCAGAGCGTCGCTGGTGTTTATCGCGTTGAAATTGGGCCTCATGTCGCGGATCGGGCAGGCCTCTACATGAATACGGATCTTGACGCAGTCAATGGCGAGGACACCGAGGATCGCTTCGTGAGTGCGTTTGCGATTCTGGTTGCCGCGCCGCGCGGCGCAACCGCAGTCCCTCTGTCGGACAGAGTGGTGTTCTTGGATTGGGTCGGTGTAGCTGGAGCGACAGGTTACGTCGTTCGGCGGTCTGACTCTCCAACGGGCCCCTGGAGTGACGCGCCTTTGTACACCGGCATCGCCTCTGAGTTCACCGACCAAGCAAGCGGTCTTCAAGGTGACTCGACTTACTACTACTCTATTCAGTCGGTCGGACCTGTCGGCGAAGTCTCTGATCCAGCGATGGTCTCCGTGGTGACTTACGCGTATCCTCTGGAGCGCCCTACTGGACTTCAAGCATGGGTCACAGATGACCTGGATGGAATTCATCTCGTTTGGGAAGCTCTTGGGAGCGATGATTCGCAGATCGTTATCGAGCGAAGACCTGCAGGCAGCGGTATCTTCGGCCGTACTTACACTGTCGCGTCTGCCGATACTTCGTTCATCGATGCATCAGCAAACGTGATTCCGGATGTTCCATACGAGTATCGTATCAGGCTTGCCGTAGGCGATTTGGTCTCCGAACCATCAAATGTGGCACTCGCGACGCTTGAGCGTCAGCTTCAGGTGTACGGGGCCACTCCTTCCCCCCTGCCGCAGTTGGAACAAGTCTCGTATGAAGGTGTAGCCAAGCTGATGCAGTGGAATTGGGGCGGGTGGTCCTCAGTGGAACCCAGTTTGGTCGATTGGGGCAAACGCACCATTATTCTCACGCATGGCTGGCGAGACAAGGCAGACCTCTTTGGACCATCGGAAGACGAACCGTCAACTACGAGCAGCCCGACTGTATGCTCCCAGTACGGTTCGACGATCCCTGTTCTTAGCTCCTGCGCGCAGCTTGAAGATCCGCACGGAATTGACCCGCCGAGATTTGGGGAAGAGTTCATCCAAGTATTCGCAGACAACTTTCAACGCGGGCGCTCGGCTGCTGAACTTAGCGAGTTCAATATTTTCGCGGTGGATTGGTGGGACAATGGAAGTGAGTTCGGTTCAAACGGCAAGCGGTCTCCTGACGGCACGCCAGTTTCGCGGCTAAATCCGCTGAACTGGCTTACCGCATGGAGTTCAAGTCGGAACGCGGTCTTGGCCGCGCAGCCACTAGGGAGGCAACTGGCTGCGGCTGGCATTCGCCCCGAAGACACGATCCTGATTGGCCATAGCAACGGGGCAGGCTTCATGGCGAGCCTTGCTCGGACGATCTTCGCAGAACTGGAAGAAAAGGGGATCAGAGATCCGCGAATAGACGAATTGGTGGCACTGGATGCGCCGTGGCTAACTCAGTCGTATTGGGAAGTGTTACGAGCGAGTCCCTCTGTTCACAGGATCAGCAACTACTACATGCCTCAACTGCAGTGGGACGCGTCACACATGTCGGTGATTTGGACCGTCCCGAGTGCTGCTATGGCCTTCGGCGCGCCGATGTACTCCGATGAAGGGAACATCGTCAACTTCGAGTTGAATCATCATTTTAGCCCTTGGACTTTAGTGCCTTTCGTTGAAGCGGGACATAGCGATGTGCCTCTTCGCTATGCCGAAACGGCGAATCAGTTGGCGGACGGGGCCTCTTGGGGGTTCGCAGACTCTGGTTTCGTCACCATGTCCACGCCCGCATACTACCCCGGTCCGTTTCGCGTTCGTGTGGAGACGGCAGAAGGGGACTTCGAAGATGTTCCGAAAGCCTCACTCCTCATGTCGCTTGAGGCCGTCTACGAACACGCTCCCGATGTCGTTGTTTCGCTGTGGGACTATCTGCGTTCGACCGTTGCGGACGCTCTCCGTGGACAAAACTCTTCGCTCTTTATCGATCCAGGAGACTTTGACCCAGGGGTCGGGACGACCATTTTTACTCGGGGGCAAGAACAAAGCCCGGTCCACGCTTCGTTCAACGTTGATATTCCAGAGTCGGCGGTCTACCTAGCCTTTGACCTAACGGTGCTCGATGCAGGAGATAGCAGGGAGCTGTACGTTGCGGTCGGGCGAGATGTGCTGGGGACGTTCCAGCTCGAGAGTGATTCTGGACGGCAGGTGGTGGGCGTCGCTGACTTTGCGGGTACAACGCAGGATATCCAGTTCTATATGCCATCGGAAAGTGACGGCACGGCCGAATTCGTGATTTCGAATCTTGAATTCGGCGAGCCGCAAGTCTTCGACGGCGTGGCAGACTTGGCGTACCATACCGAAGAGGACTCAGAAGTTGTCCTGGATTTAGCGACGCTTGTTCACCCAAACCTAGTCGAGCCTGGGTTGACATTTGCCATCACGGCATGGAGTAACGGCACGGCTTCCATGGCCAACGACCACGAAGTCGTGTTTGTTCCAGATGACGACTTCAACGGTGCCGCAGAATTCACTTTCCAAGTCAACCGGGCAGCTAACGGAGGACAAAGCCCGCAAAGCGCGTGGCAGAATCCACGAAACCGATTCGACGTATCGGGTGAGGGAGATGTCTCGCCAATTGATGTGCTCACTTCGGTCGACGACTTGAACTCGCATGGATCGCGCCAGTTGCCCCCACGTCCAGCCGACCTTGCGGGGAACTACTTGGACGTAAATGGTGACGGATTGAGTAGTCCAATCGACGTGCTCAGTGTTATCAGCCGCTTGAACGGAGCGCCCGGTGAGGCCGAAGACCCATCGGGCGGATCGGGAATACTGGGTGTAGGTACTGTGATCGTCAATCTTAGCGCGGTCAACGATGCTCCCGTGTTCGCGCCGGGCGATGATGCTGAGGTCGTCGAGGATGATGGGCCCCAGACGATTGAAGCTTGGGCATCCAGCATCGTTCCAGGCCCAGATACCGCGAGCGATGAGGCTTCTCAATCCCTTTCCTTTGACCTGGGAATCGTGGCAGCCAGCGAAACCCTTGTCTTCGCATCACCGCCCGCCATTGATCCGTCAACAGGAGACTTGTCCTTCGAGGCAGCGATGGATTCCCATGGTATTGCCGAGGTTGAAGTCCTGCTTCGAGATGATGGAGGAACCGCGAATAGCGGCAAAGATGAATCCCTCCCTCATACTCTGATCATCACCGTCCATGCCACCAACGACCCTCCGGTGGCCAACGCTCAATCGGTCAGCACACAGGAAGACACGGGCAAAGTGATCATTTTGAGCGGGAGTGACGTGGACGCAGATCCGTTGACGTTCCAGATCCAGACGCAACCGGGGCACGGAACGCTCAGCGGTCAGGCGCCGAACGTGACCTATACGCCGGAAGCGGACTATCACGGCTTGGACGAGTTCAATTTCCTTGTCAACGACGGGCAGGCCGATTCCGCTGCGGCCGTGGTCTCCATTGAGGTCGTGCCGACAAATGACGCTCCGGTGCTTTCGAGCGTGCCCCCCACGGCCACGATTCCTGAAGCGCACTTGTACACATTCACTGCCGCGGCGACCGATCAGGACGACCCGCCAAATGAGCTGACGTTCAGCCTGTCCGGAGAGCCTCCCGGTGCGACGATCGGCGGCTCCAGCGGGGTGTTCGCGTGGACGCCGAGCGAAGCGCAGGGCCCGGACGTTTACACCTTCCACGTGGTGGCTACCGATGACGGAACTCCGGCGCTGAAGGCCAGCGAACAGATTGCGATCACGGTTGGGGAAGTGAACGCGGCTCCGGTTCTGTCGCCGATCGGGAACAAGAGCGTGGCGGAAGGGAAGCTGTTGCGGTTTACCGTGGCGGGGTCCGATCCGCACGACGATCCGCAGAACAAAGTCACGCTGAGCGCGAGCGGGCTTCCCAGCGGGGCCTCTTTCAACGCGGCGACGGGGGTCTTCAGTTGGACTCCCGCGGAATCGCAACAGGGGAGTTACACGCCCACGTTCACGGCTACCGATGACGGAACGCCCGC
>JADHUC010000420.1 GCA_016784735.1 Pirellulaceae bacterium
GGTGCGGGCCAATTTCCTGTTTTGCTCCAAGGACCTGGCTACGTGGGAGTACCTGCATCCGTTCGCTGAAGACGATCGGTACTCGCTGGTTGGCGACGACGGGGCGTGTCCGTATTTCTGGCCGATCGGCGATCAGCATATTCTGCTGCACTTCAGCCACATGAGTGGCGGCAAATACCTGTTGGGCGATTACGACACGGAGCGGGACAAATTCGTCGTGACCGGCGGCGGCGACTTCAACTTCGGGCCCTACGGCCCGGCTGGTGTTCATGCGCCGTCCGCCACGCCCGACGGCGAAGGCGGAGTCATCGTGCTCTTCAACATGAACCCAGGCAAACCGACCGAGGGCTGGAATCAGATCATGACCTTGCCACGGCGTCTGACGCTGACCGGCAGAGACCAACTGGCGATCGAACCAGCCGGAGACATCGAAGCCTTGCGCGGCGAGCACCAGCACGTCGACGCAATGACGCTGCCGGCCAACGAGGAAATCGTACTGGAGAACGTCCATGGGAACGCGTTGGAAATCGTCACCGAGATCGCACCACAGGGCGCTTCCACGATCGAGATGAACGTTTTGCGTTCACCCGACAAGGAAGAAGTGACACGAATCTTGTTCTTCAATGAACGAGGGTATCGTGACCGTTCCAGGAAAGGGAGGCTGCCAGGCCTGCTCTCGATCGACTCGTCCCGCTCGTCGGTGTTACCGGACGTACGTTCGCGGGCGCCCGAAACGGCGCCGGTATTCATCGAAAGGGACGAACCGCTGAAACTGCGCGTCTTCATTGACCGCAGCGTAGTCGAAGTATTCGCCAACGGCCGCCAATGCGTCGCGCTGCGCGTCTACCCCGGCCGCGAAGACAGCGTCGGCGTGTCGCTCCGTGCTCAAGGCCAAGACGCCGAACTGAAATCGCTCGACGCCTGGCAGATGGAAAACATCTACAAGTAGTGTTGTGCCACAACGACGCTTGGGCGAGACTCCAACCTTTGGTTTGCAGGGCAATACCGATTCTGGTGCTCCACGAGATTCCGGGAAGCCCGAAGGGCACAAACCCGATAGCCCAGCGGTGCAAGCCCTGGGACATTGAGTGGCAACCAAAGACACCAAGGCCCAACGGGCCGTGACTGGGAGTAACGGCCCGTTGGGCCTTGGGAACGTACCATCGTTGCACCAGGTCCCCAGGGCTTGCACCGCTGGGCTTTCGAGTCCCGGCCTTTCAGGCCAACGAGAATCGCATCCTCCGGAATCCCCTGGGGCTAGACTGCTGGAAAAGCTACTGTGGCCCGCTGCCGGATGGCTGGTACCAGAATGACCTGAAGTACGCCTCGTCCGTGGCGTAGGCGTTAAAGGGATCGTTGGCCGGGTCGAAGTCGGACGGGAGGATGCCGTAGCGTTTCATTTCACGCACGTAATTGGGGCTGGGGCTTTCTGGGGTGCCCCCGTCCATGACGGCGTACGTACCGTTGGCCGTTGCGCCGGAGTCGAGCCAGAGACGAAGGATCTTGGCTTCGCCGGGCGATACGCGGACGTCGTAATGACTGCCGTCGATGCGCGTCATCAGTTTGCTGGCCGAACTGCCCATCGCGCGAGGAGCACGGTTGCCGTGGGCGTTCCGCCCATCGACCACCTCGTCGAGTTGCCGGACCAGCGATACGTATGAAGTCAGCACGCGGCCACGGCCATGCGAGGGCACGCCGTGGCCGCCGTCCAGTCGGAGTTTTCCATCGGCTCGCTCGGGGCCGTGGCATTCGACGCAATGTTTGTCGAGGATCGGCTGTACGTGGCGGCGGAAGTCGACAATCTCCGGCACGCCGGCAATCGGCTCGATCTGGCTGGGTGGGCGCCCGAGGGCCATCAGCGTGGCGCGTCCCGGATTGGACGGTGCCGTTGTCCTTGACTCGTGACAGCCGACGCAACTGGTCACCTCGCCCGGTTGCACGGTCACAAAGCTCTGCATCCGCTTGACAGACAGGTCGCTATCATCGAGGGCGACAAACAGCAGGCTGCGCATGGCCGGCACTTCGAAGTGGGCTGAGCCGTCGGGCTCGACCGGTACCGTTCCTAGAATTCGCGTCAGGGTGAAGCCGCCCCACATGCTGATACCGTCAAAGCCGGGACTGTTGTGGAATGGCCCGGGGAGTTGTTCGAGTACCAGCAGTCGCTTGATCTCACCCGGTTCGACACCTGCCATGTTCCGGCCGATTGCCACGTCTGACAGGATCAATCGACCGGTTTGCTTCGATGGTTCCTTTCGGGGCGGAATCGTTGGCTCGGGATCTCGCTGAAGAATTGGGATCGGCTCGTGGAACATCATTTGCGACCGGGAGTCGTCAAGTTGGTGGAGCAACCGCGTCCGACCGCCTCTGTCCATCAAGTGAAGCTCGCGTCCCCGAGCGACGAGGAACGCGTCCGACGAGACCGGGCTTGGGTCGCGCCAACGGCCGTCTGAATGAATCCGCCTCGCCGATGGTTCGTGATCGGGACCATAACCGGGCGCGATGATGGTCACAAATCCCTGGTGCTCCTGTCGACCGTGTCCGGGCGAAAAGATCGCCACCACGTCGCGCGTGCCGGGGATTGACTTGGCGTCCAGTATGGCCACCGCCCCCGGCACGTTCTGATAGTACACCGTGTTTCCCGAACGGCCGGCGAGGTTATAAGGCTTGCCGATCGGGTACATATTGCCGTAGAAGGTCATCTGGCCAGTGCCGTCCGGGTTCACGGTCCACAGATGATGGTAGCAGAGCTGGCTGCGGTTGACGTATTCCCACCGAGTGTACAACAAACGTCCATCGGCCAGCACCGACGGGGTGTTTTCCGTGACGGCATTGCTGCTGAGCATTCGAATGCCGTTGCCGTCCGCGTCGCACCGGTAGAGAATCGCGACAGGAGTCTTCCAGCACATCACCCAGCGATTGCATCGCGAGGAACAGAAGACGATGTCTCCGCCGGGCAGACAAGTCGGCTCGATATCGTCGTGCGGCCCGTCGGTCAATTGCCGCAAACCCGTGCCGTCGACGTTGATTTCGTACAAGTGGTAGTATTCCGTACCGCCTTTACGATAGGAGAATACGATTCGCTGGCCGTCGTGGCGCAAATGGGGATCACGGACACCGCCCTCGGGATCGTCCACCAGAGTCGTGATTTGCCCGGTACGCAGGTTCAGGCGGCAGAGCGCACCACCTCCTTGCGAATATGCCTTTTGAGTCGGGTCGAAGCAGTAATAGCCGAAATTGGCGTAATAGTGCCCATCCGGTGCGAAAGGGCGCACGGCAAATACGACCTGGTCGATATCGGCAGGCAATGCGGGAGCCGATTGCTCGGCTGGCCGTACTTCAACAGCCATCGCTACGACGAAGGCGACAGCGATACCGGCGACGACGTACTGCGTGCGACGGCTAGAGATGGCAAGTCTCCTTTCACAAAAGGCGGGATGATGTGGCGAGACAGCATATCTGGCAGGCAGAGATGCTATCATAAGGCGGCTGTGCTGCCAACCAAACTTGGCACGCAGTACCTCGGAGAACGAGCACAGACCTTTGAAAGCTAGAGAGAAATGAACAACTCGCAGATCTGTACTGGGCTGAGCCGATGGCTGGCGTCAGGCGTTTGCCTGACGGTGGTTGGGCCCGCCTTCGCCGGACAAGTCGAAGCCGACGCTCGGGGCGAAGAACCTCGGACGTTCTATGTCGACTCGGAGAAGGGACAGGACAATGACGGCGGGCGATCCGAACATAGGGCTTGGCGTGGCCTTGACCGAGTCAACTCAGCCGACCTGAAGCCCGGCGATACCGTTCGGTTCAAGTGCGGCGGCGTGTGGCGCGGGTCGCTGACGCCTGCGAGCGGCGACGAAAACACTCCGGTCACATACACAAGCTATGGGGATGGCCCGAAGCCACTGATTCTCGGCTCGATGCCGCGCGACCGGCTTGAGGATTGGGTTAAGGTCCAGGAAGACGTCTGGGCGACTCTGCCTGTCGAGTACCGTTTGGGTGAACAGGTATTGGACTTTCGCCAAAGCGAATGGGGGCGTCATCAGGAGGCGGGGGCGGATGTAAGCTTTGTTGTTGAGGATGGAAAGGACGGCAAACTGATTAGGCTCACGTGTTCCAATAGCGGCCAGGCATCAAATCACGTACAAGTCTGGGGGCCGGAAGCGCCTGGCCAGAAAGACGCGTGTCTGCTGCTGACCTTGCGCGCTCGCAGCAGCAAGCCGTTCCCGTTTCCTCGCATGTCAATTCTTCAAGGACATTCTCCATGGACGCGTTTCGGAACCGCCCGTGCGATCAACCGTGAGATCGGACCAGAATGGGACGTTTTCAAGGTGGTTTTCGAGATATCGAGTTCACCGGAGGCCGGAAAACTGCACATCAGCCTCGGGGGAGTTCTCCCGGCGGGCGCGGTGTTCGAGTTCCAGCCGCAGAGCGTCCATCTTGCTACAGCCACCGTCGATGAACCGCCCGCCGTCGATGTGGGGAATATCATCTTCGATCACGGGAGGGTCTGTGGGTGGAAGAAATGGTCGGTCGACGATCTGGTCAAGCCGTACGATTACTACTACGACGGATCGTCATGGCGCGTCTTTCTCTGTTCCACCGAGAATCCCGCGACGCTTCACGATAGTATCGAATTCGCCATGAAGCGGCACGTCGTCAATCAGGGCGGCGCACACCACGTGGTCTTCGATGGACTGGCCATCAAGTACGGCGCGGCACACGGTTTCGGCGGCGGGAACACGCACCACTTGGTCATCCGGAACTGCGATCTGAGCTACATTGGCGGTGCCCATCAGATGACCAGGCCCGGCGGTACGCCGGTGCGTTACGGCAACGCCATCGAGTTTTGGGGAGCGGCGCACGACAACCTGGTCGAAGGCTGCCGGATCTGGGAAGTCTACGACGCGGCTTTAACCAATCAGGGACGCGGGCCGACTTCGAAGCAGGTCAATATCACGTATCGCAATAACGTGATTTGGAATTCGGAGTATTCGTTCGAGTACTGGAACAACCCGGAAACGGCGCTCACTGAGAACATCCGTTTTGCGAACAACACGTGTGTCAACGCGGGCGCGGGGTGGGCGCACGCACAACGCCCTGACCAGAACGGCAGCCATCTGATGTTCTACAGCAACACGGCCGTGACATCAGGCATCGAGGTGAAGTACAACGTTTTCTCGAACGTGACCGAATGGGGCAGCCGGTATTCCAGCGGCTGGGAGCCGCTGCCCGACATGGATCACAACTTGTGGTTCAGCAACGAAGGCGTGATGGTGAATTGGTTCGGGAAGAAGATCGCCGATTTCGAGGAGTATCGCAAGACAACAGGGCTTGATGCGCATTCGCTGTTCGCCGACCCGAAGTTTGTCGACGCAGCCAACGGCGACTACCGTCTGGCACCGGACAGCCCGGCGCGCCGGATACGCCCGGATGGCGGTCCGATCGGTGTGGGGGCTCTATGGAATGCGGGGGAGAGGTAAGAATCCACCGAAACAAGTTCGGTGGCATTCGGCAGATGCAGCGTGTTTCGTGCTGTTAGGTCGGAAGTCATGAACCGCTGGCGTGAAGCCAGCGGCTTTGAAATTTGGGTAAGGATAAAGTCTGCCGGACGGGAGCGGTGGCTGCCGCCGAGTTCAGGGCGAGCCCGGAGGTCCCGTCCGGCAGACGGGACCTACTTGGTGCCTACGCCGTGGGGACCTCGTTCAGGTTGTCCCATGCAATGCCTACGCGGCGAAGGGCGTATCCTAGCTCCTTCATGTAGTCGCCGTAGCAGGTCATCCAGTGGAATCCGGGCATGCGTTCGGCGACCAACTGGTCGGGCACGTCGTAGGCCACGTCGATCTGGTCGCGGCAGATCGGCAAGAACGGCGCATCGGCAATCGTCCCCAGCAATCCCATCCAGCGTTCGGACTTGAAGTCCGGCGCGATGTTCGTCAGCACCTGGCCCTTGGGCATGTCGACCTTCGGCGAGGCGCCGAAATCCGATTCGAAGTGCGTGACGATTCGGGCCGGATCAAGCGTCTTGCCGTTCATCTTGCGCGGGCCCGTGCAGTGGGCCAGTGTGATCACGCCGTCATGTGGATAGGTCGGATCGTTCAGGAACACGGGCCGGCCGCTGATGTTTGCCAGCAGCATTCCCGAAGGGATCACGACGAAGTCGGATTCGCAGAAGGCCAAGTACCCGTCGTCGTTCAGCGTGCTGAGCGTCAGACACGCTGACGTGAGGGCCTGGGGCATGATCGTGCCCATGCATCCGAGGATCGTGATGGCCTGGCAGTCGGCCTTGGCCATCAGGCTGCGAAAGACCTGATCAAGCAGGAAGCAGTTGTCGACATATTCGCGTTTGGTCTCCAGTGTAGTCTGGGGGAGGGCCAAGTACTCATCGGCGCGTTTCTTGGCAAGGGCCACGGTTTTTTCATCCGCACGGGCAGCCTCGATCAAGGGGCCGAGCTCGTCGTAGGAGACCGTCTGCATGTCGAGGCCCCAGACCTTCTGGACCAGTTCGGGAATGACGCCCTGTGGCTGAGCCCAGCCGCCCGCTCCTCCGATACAGATGATCTTCGTCGACCGCGTGTTCTTCAGGCCGCAAAGAGCCCGAAGTCGCCAAGTCAGCTCGTCCTGACTGTCGGTCACAACGTCATCGAACGCGATGTGTTCAAACACCAAGTCATCAGTTCGCTGCCGCAGGAAAGCGGGACTGACGATCTCGTATTGCAAGTAGACAGGACCGCTCCGGTGACGCTGGAAGAGAATGACGTCTTTCCCGAAGTCCTGGCAGCCGTTCACCCGGCTTCCGGCCCCATAGACGATCACCGCGTCCGCAGCTTGCACCTCTGGCGTGTTGGCCATCGTTCGGATGTCGTTTACTGAGGCCACCTCGGCGAATTCGACGGGAAAATCGGCCGACTTGGAAATGCCCGCCAGTTCCTTCGTGATTCGAGCGACTTCTTCAGCGGCTTGTTCGGCCGTTTCGATTCCGCCCCAGGACCGCCAACTGCGCATGGGAACTCGCTTGGGGTTATTCCACACCAGAATGGGGAGCACTTTGAGTGCCGTTCGGCCTTTGGGCTTGGGTAACCCCGATTCGCTCGCAAGAGCAAGACTCGTCCAACTTAACCCGCCTAGCACAGCGCCGCCAACTGCCGCGGTCGCCAGGAAGTTCCGCCGATTCAAGTCCAGTTCCTGGTGCCACTGGTTGTCAGGACAACAGTGACACGGCATTCCATCGTGCTGGTGACCAGCGTGCTGCTTCTTGTCATTGGACATGTTCATGGCTCCCTCACCGTAAATCGTGACTAAGTTCTCGATTCCAAACCCGGCTTGTCAGCGTACCGAGTCGGGGGCGACTCGTCAAGAAAGTGCCCAAATCTCTACTCTTGGCCACAGATGGAATCGTAAATCTCTTCATCTATAACCACCAATCTATAACCAAGCCCAAGGGCACTCTCGTGCCACGAAAGCCGCTCTCTTGGCACCATCGACAATTCACGGTCGAAATGGAAGACCGAAAGACCTACTTGATCTTCACGGCAAACAGTCGCCTTTGCGTAGGAAGATAGAGAACGCCGTCCTCGTACACCGGGGTGATCGCCTCCGACCGAGCGCGACCGCGCGACAGAACCTGTCTTTCACGGCCAGCCTTCAGCACCCACAGCATCTTCCCCTCGGTGCTGACGTATACCTTGCCATCGGCCACCACCGGCGAGCAGCACCATACACCGGCATCCAGTTCCTGTTGCCAAACGTGTTTTCCGGTATCGGCATCAAAACAGTTCATCCGGCCCGAGTAGTCGGACGCGTACAGCAAACCGTCATGGATCGCGACATCGGACAGCGTGCGACTGACCTTGCGGGATTCCCAGACCTTTTGGCCGGTCGTACCGTCGATGCAGGAGAGCATACCCTGGCCGGGACCGTGGATGGGACTCTGGCCAATGGCGACATAGATGCGATTTTTGTGGATTATCGGCGTGGAGATAATCTCGCTGGGGCCGTCAGGACTATTGCGATTCCAACGGGCATAGGGAATAGCCTGGCCGTCACGCTCACGATAATCCTTCGGACAGCAGTCATACTTCCAAAGCGTCTTCAGCGTGCGCGGTTTTGCGGTAGTCGGTGGTTCGAGCGGTTCGAAGGCATAGAGCACGCCGTCGCCGCCGCCGAACAGAATTATCGTCTTGTCTCCACTGGTCATCGCCACGGGCGACGACCAGTGTCCGTGGAACATTCGCTTGCCGATTAGTTCTCCATCGACTCCGGCCAACCAGCCCGTCCTCTTGTCCAGTGCGATCAAACTCGGAGCCGATGGATTCACGACGTTCCTATGAGTGTTATCCACTCCGTTCGACGTGCATGCATACAGGTAATCACCAAACACGGCGGGCGAACTACCACATACGTCGTGCGGGACCACCTTCGCCGACCGGATCATGTCAAAACGCCAGATGATGTCGCCATCCGTCTCGGTCAACTCGTAGTCTGACTCGGCCGGAACGCCCATGTATTGGAGTTCGCGCAAGAATGGCCCGTCGTTGCCATTCGCTTGGCCGTGTTTGTCCAGACAAAGCACATCGCCGCGAAGGCCAACGATATACAGCCGATCGCCGTCGATGGCCGGCCTGGAACACACGCCGCATTTCCAATGGTTGAAATGCATTGGTGGTGTGTTCCCTTCCACAAAGCGAGGGATGGGCAGTTGCCAGATCATCTTGCCGGTTGCCCGTTCCAGACGCATCAGGATTCCCCCGCCCGTGTTTCTCAACACCGGATGATCCAATCGCGTGTCATTCACCCCGATGTAAAGGAATCGGCCATCGACGCGGGGGACCGTGTAGTGATGGCTTCCCAGTTCGAGTTCCCACAGTAACTGCTCCGCCTGGAAAACATCGGGCAATGCCGACGAGCTTGGCTCTTGTCCAACTGCAGGAGTGGCGATGATTACGACCAGCAATGCGGAGACGAAGAGCAGACGACCGATATTGCGATCACCGTATGTACGGTGCGCGTCATTCGCAAAAGTCTGGCAACTAGTCATGCTTTCCCTTTTCAATCAGCGCAAGTTGAAGCGACAATATAGCTGTGCCACCATGCGGCAGCGCGGCAGCGCATCGCTCAACTGGCAGGCACACGGAATCTGTTCAGCCGAGGTCAGGATACTCGTACGCCATGATTGTTTCAATGAGCGAGTGACGATGAAAACGAAGTCAATGCATTATGCGTTCTGGGCGATTCCCGTACTTCTCCTGGCCTCTCGCTGTGGTTTGGCCAATGCCGATTGGCTCGATGCATTTTACCCTTACCGAGTTCCGATCGTTGTGGATGTTTCAGCACCAGGTGAGTATCAGCTTGACCTTGCGCCGGAAACGGTAACCGCCTGGATTAACGAGAAGGCGGATTTTCGCTTCGATCCCAAGTTTTTTGGCTGCGACAATGTCAGACTGGTCGAAATCGACAGCCAGCGGAGAATCGTCAACCGAGACGTAGACGCCGGCTATCGAATTCGGATCGGTCGCGAATTGATCGTCAACGGCAACTTCGAGACCCAGGAGAACGGCAAGCCGGTCGGTTGGCAAATCGGTCACCAGGCGTTCGCGCTCAAGAAGGACTCGTACGACCAGAGCTGGTGCATGACCACCGAGGGCGCCGATCGAAATGGCTGTGTCCAGTCGATTCCGACCGAGGCGAACCGGTGGTACTACTTCTCCTGCCGAGCAAGAGGCCCCGCCGCGGTGAACGCACACTATTTCCCGAAGGGCAACTGGTGGCGAGTCATTCCGCACACGTATCGGGATCCTTACATCCCGGCCGAGGGTTGGTACCAGGTTGCCTACTACTTCAACACCTGGGACAAGGCGGGTTGGGAGACGGACCAGGTCCAAGTGCGCATGGAACGCTTCACCGGCGCAGCCGACGAAATTTCGGTGAAAGAATGCCAGGTGGCCTTCGTTTTGAAAGCCGACAAACCGGGTACGAAGAGGTACTTGCTGTACTATTCGCCGATCGAAGGCAATACCAGCACCGTGCCCTCGCGGCAGATCGAGGCCATCCCGGATGGCTCGCTCTCGGTCCAAAAAGCAGGCGACACCGAGTACCTCGACCAAGGGCTGAGGTATTCGCTGGCGTCCAATTCCTTTTGCGATCTTTGGTACTCGTCCACGATCAGGAAGGTCTTTGACCGCGATCCGCCGCCGAAGTCGGTGCGGCAGAAGATAAGCTTCTCGGCCGCCCGGAACGAATCCGAGGCCATTCAGTTGGTGCTGCGTCCGAAATGCGACGGACAGATCAAAGCTGTCAGCGCTCGTCTGACCGGGCCGCGCGACTACGTCATGCCGAGCGAATGCTTTGATATCAGGCAGGCAAAGTACGTGACGATACAAACGCCATCGCGAACCGGCGCCGGCTATCGAGACGTGTGCCGTTCCGCATTTACCGGCCGATTACCCGACCCGTTACCGAAGTTCGCTCCCGTGGCCAGCAAAGCCGGGGACGGCAACATCATCATTTGGGTGGACGTGAGGGTGCCGAAGGGCGCGCCCGCCGGGCTTTACCAAGGCGAACTTGATATCGACACGTCCTCGGGTCGTGTCACCGTTGCCTGGGAACTGAGGGTCTGGGATTTCACGCTGCCTGACAGACCGACTTGCAGGACAGCTTTCCAGTTTTCCCGATATGCGAACCAGTTCCTCTTGCCCTTCCACAAGATCGGGACCGACAAGCAGGAGAGATACGATTTGTCTCGGGCTTATATCGCCGAGATGGCCCGTTACAAGATCAGCGCACGGTCACCGCACTCGGCCGGCGTTTGGGATCCGGACAAAGAGACTCTCGGCCCGTTCGGCTCCGAAGAGAAAGAACTCTCCTGGGCCCTGGATAAGTTGCACGTGACCGGTTGCGGAGTCG
>JADHUC010000421.1 GCA_016784735.1 Pirellulaceae bacterium
ATCGCACCAAACAACGCGAACGCAGTGACCGTAGCCACGCCAAGGGCCAACAACCAGCGATGAGCACAGAGAAAATCGGCGTACCAGTTCATTCAGGCATACTGAAGTGTAATTCGTGACCGCGGCAAAGTGTTGTGCCGCAATCTACCATCAGCTTCCATTGCCAACTAGACTGGAGACCTGATTCCGAGGATTACCGACGCTGAAGAGAAGACCAAAGACCCAACATGACGAGACATCGTGAAGGCCACTCGCCCTGGTTCGCCCGCAGAGTGCAGGGTGCGGGACTCGTATTCTTCCTCGGATTGACGGCTGTCACCGGTGGGTTGGCGGTTCCGTTTGTGCTGAACGAAAGCATCTACTGGGCGGACATGAACGCGTATCTGCTGCTCGGTACCGTGTCACTCACGGTTGCCGTGTTCTGTCACGCCTGTGTGACGTTCTCCCCTCGAGATGCAAGTGTTCTTTTCGTGCTTGCGTTTAGCATCTCGCTGGTGGCTGAATACGCAGGCATTCGCTGGGGCGAGCCCTTCGGATCTCGATACCAGTACCACGAAGACCTCCTGCCGCGAGTGGCCGGGGGCGTGCCGCTGTTCATACCGCTGTCCTGGTTCGTTCTGGCTTATGCGCCATTGGTGTTCCTTCGCAGATTCGAAGGTGGCGAGTGGAGAAACGGCGGCAGTCAGATGCCTTGGGCCAAGGTATTGTTGTGCAGCTTGGGGCTCGTGGCTACAGATCTGTTCCTCGATCCACTGGCTATATCGGTTCACGCTTGGACGTGGGCGGAACAAGGGCAGTATCTCGGAGTGCCGCTCCGCAATTACTTCGGTTGGTTTGTGGTGGGCTTCCTCATCTACTCGGGTTTCTTTTGTCTCCGGCAACCGCGCCCGAGCGACGCAAACGAAAGAGTATTCTCTATCGACGGTTGGTTTGTGCTTGCTTGCACCTATTTCACAGTTCTTGCATTGGGGGCGCTTTGGCAGCGGATCGGCAGCGTCCTGCCGTTAGCATTGGCGATGATCACACTAATGCCCTACTTCGTCTATTGGCTCGTCGCGACGCGAAGGCTCCTGGTGAGGCCCGTCTGTGAAGACAGGTGATCGCCACACCCGTCAGCTCGTTTCCGGTGGACGTTGGTTGTCCCTCGAACGTTCCCTGCAACTCGGCCGAAGGCCTTTCGCGTTTCGGGGCGGTTTCTGCTATCCTGGAATTCCAAGCGAACAACAGAATCGCTAAGGGACAGTTTGCCTGCTCTTGTGCGGCAAATGGAGATAAACCATGGGTACCAAGCGTTTCTTTGCATCACGTTGGGGGATGATAGCCGCCGGCGCAACGATCGGATTGATGGCGGCCTTGCTCCAGTACCTCGGCAATCCGAAAAACATGGGCCTGTGCATGGTGTGTTTCCCGCGAGACATCGCCGGGGCGATCGGCTTGCATCGCGTATCGGTCGTGCAGTATTTACGCCCCGAGATCATGGGCGCGGTTTTCGGGGCAATGATCGCGGCTCTGGTGGCCCGCGAATGGCGGCCTCGCGCCGGATCAGCACCGATCATCCGCTTTACGCTAGGCGTTTTCGCGGTGATCGGGGCGTTGGTTTTCCTGGGATGTCCCTGGCGGGCGTTGTTGAGGTTGGCCGCGGCGGACTGGAATTCCGTGGTGGGGATCGGCGGACTTTGTGTTGGCGTTGGCGCGGGTTGTTTGTTCCTCAGAGGCGGCTACACCTTGGGACGCAACTACCCTATGCCGCGAGTCGCCGGATGGATCATGCCGGCATTAATGGCCTTGTTGCTCGGACTGCTATTGTTCCGGACGTCGTTCAAGGAGGGACAAGCGATTTTCTTCTCGGCGAAAGGCCCGGGATCTCAGTACGCTCCGGTTTGGCTCAGCTTGGCCTTTGGCATTGCAGTCGGCGTGCTGGCCCAACGCACTCGTTTCTGTACCATGGGTTCGCTACGCGATGCCTTGCTTATCCGTGATTTTCACTTATTGAGCGGAGTCGTGGCGTTTGTGGTGGTGGCGTTCGCGGTCAACGTGTGCACCGGCGCCGTCCATATGGGCTGGGAGAACATGCCGATTTCGCACGCCAACCACTTGTGGAACTTCCTGGGCATGGTGCTGGCTGGTCTGTGCTTTGCACTGGCCGGAGGATGTCCGGGACGGCAGTTTTTTCTAAGCGGTGAAGGTGACGGCGATGCGGCCATTTTCTGCTGCGGCATGTTCGTCGGAGCCGGGATCGCGCACAACTGGTTCCTTGCAGCCGCGCCAGACAAAGTAGCGGAAGGAACGCTCGTCCCTGGTGGCCCTGGATCCTACGGCCAGATCGCCGTAATGGTGGGAATCGTGTTTTGCGTAATCCTGGGTTTGACGGCGCGGAGTGGGAAGACGTAGGCCGCTGATGTCATGTTAGATAGACGAATAAGACGAATGCTCGTTTAACCCCGAGCCGAAGGCGACCGTCGTTGTGGGCGGCTGGATGTGCCACGACCGTCGCCTTCGGCTCGGGGTTAAACAATGAATCGCCGAACTTAGGCAACAAGGCGCTAGACAATTCATCTGAACGCGTATCATAGGAGGGAGAAGACCCATGGCCGACAAATCGGTTGATGCCCGCGGGCTGTCGTGCCCCGAGCCGGTTCTACTGACCAAACAGGCGATCGAGAGCATCGACAGCGGGACGATCGAGGTGATGGTCGACACGGTGACCAGCCGCGAGAACATTACCCGCATGGCAGAGACGCTATCGTGCACAGTCCAGGCGGCTGAGTCGGACAAAGGCGGCTTTGTGTTGAATATCAAGAAAGGCTAGCATGGACGACCAAGGCGTCGTGCTGTTCTACGCGGTTCATTTCGTATTCAAACTGGAAAAGGCCCTCAGGGCCCGAGGCGTGTCCAGCAAGCCAATCCCCACGCCGCGACACCTGTCCAGCGACTGCGGCACCGCGTTGCGCTTTCCATGGGAGCACCGGCGGGAGGTCGAAGCGGCGATTGCCGAACTGGACCTCGAAATCGAAGGCATACATCATTTGGTCGATTGATCGAGACACAATGACAGACGTAGTTTACTTGGATCACGCGGCGACAAGTTGGCCCAAGCCGCCCGAGGTCGCCGAGCAGATGACGCGCGCGCTGGCCGACTTGACCGCCAACGCTGGTCGCAGCGGCCATCAGCCTTCGATCGAATCGGCTCGTTTCGTTTTCGAGACACGGGAAGAGTTGGCCAAGCTCTTTGGTGTTGCCCGTTCGCAAGACGTGGTCTTCGTGCGCGGATGTACCGAAGGCTTGAATCTTGTGATCAAAGGCTTCCTTGAACCGGGCGACACGGTCGCCGTCTCGCCCATGGAACACAACTCGGTGATGCGGCCCTTGATGCGGCTCGTAGACCAATGCGGCGTCAAGGCGGAAACGCTCCCCGCCGATCCCTTCGGCCGGATTGACATTGATTTGGTGCGGAGGATGGCCAAGGCAAGGCAGTTCGCCCTTTTGGCGGTTTGTCACGCGTCAAACGTCAATGGCGCGGTTCAGGATATTCGCGGGCTGCGTACTGCCTTCCCCGAAACGCCGCTGTTGATCGACGCAGCTCAGACAGCAGGCGTGCTTCCGATCGACGTGGTCCAAGACGAGATTGACTTTCTCGCGTGTTCGGTCCACAAAGGGCTGCTGGGCCCGACGGGTGTCGGCGTCTGTTGTTTGTCGCCACGTCACGACATTCGACCGTTACAGGAAGGCGGCACGGGAAGCCAATCCGAATCGCAAGAACATCCTGACTTCCGCCCAGACCGTTACGAGGCAGGCACGTTGAACTTGCATGGGATCGCCGGCACGTGGGGTGCCCTGCACGGCCTGCCGCAACGAGGTCTGCTCGGGGAGCACAAACGACAACTGACGCAAATGCTACTTGAGGGGCTCCATGACGTGCCCGGTGTCCGCCTCCAATCGCCCGCGGATGGAACTGCTTTGTGCGCTTCGTTCACACTCGATCAATTGTGGCCCGACAAAATCGCGATTCAGTTGGAGGAACAGCACGGAATCCTATGCCGGCCCGGACTTCAGTGTGCCCCAGCCGCCCACGGCCACCTGGGCACCTTTCCCCAAGGCACCGTGCGGCTCTCTCCCGGCTGGAAAAACACGCCGGAAGATATCGAGGCAGCCATTGGGGCCGTCCGGTCCATAGCCAAATCCGCATAAGCGGACCATCTGTTTGCTCGGAGTCTCTTGATTAGACAGGCCCCGTTGGGTATGATACAGCGACTCTAATCGAGGGGTGCTGTATTGTTCTTGTCCGCACTGAAGTCAATGAGCAGAACACGATGAGTATTCACTTCAACTGTGGCACATGTGGTCGCCAGTTCACGGTTCCGGAAGACATGGCGGGAATCCAGGCCCGCTGCGAGACTTGTGGGACGATTGTCACGGTTCCCGGTGGCCTTGAGCCGATTGACGACTTGGAGCCTATCTCGGGCGCGTCTCCGGATTCGTTGGTTCCGTACGAGCAGGGTTTGGGAGGCGCGTACCCGGCGCAGATTGCCGGACTGCCTGCATCAGGCCCCGTGCAAACGCCGGCTGGCGCATATGTTGCGAAGCCAAGCCAACCATCGGACGGCGTACCGAAGATCGTCTGGATCGCTGCGATCGGCGGCGGCGGTTTGATAGCAGTGAGCATCCTGTGCTTGATCGTTTTCTCGGCTCTGTTCGGCGGGTCTGACGAACCTGAAACGTCAGGCGAACCGCCTGCGGTCGCGAGCCAGACGCCAAACGCTTCCAGTACCACTCGTGTGCCCTCAACGCCCTACCGGCCGAGCGCACGGAAAAGGACTTCCTCGCCGACCTATCGCCCCTCCGTGCCGATAACGCCACCCAGTGATGCCGGCTTTAGCCGGCCGCCGACCTCGACCAATCCATTTACGCCTTCCCCAGCCCCGTCTGTCCCGTCGTCCACAACGCCGACGGTCCCCAACACGGACGGCGGATCGGACAGCACGCGTTCGCCGATTGACCCTTCGTCTTTCGGCAACCGCAACGATACGATGCCGAACGTCCCCAACCTGGCCGATCTGGCGCGGTCTGCTCCCGACCGTTCCACACCGAGGCCGTCCGGTTTTCAGCGATCGGGATCGGGCGATCCGGGCGACGATGATAGCGACGGTTCCGATTGGATGCCCTGGGAAGCGACGCCTGACGCGCCGGAGCAGGAAATCGAATACAAGGGTGGAAAGCTGACGATCCCGATTCCGTCGCTTAGCAAGGTTATCTTCCCCGATCGGCCGAGCAATTTCGTGATGGTGGCGGGAACAGACGAGCAGCGCCGCGATTTCTGGCGTGTGTTCGACCTGCGCACCGGTAGGGATATCGGCGAGCCTGTGTATCCGGAAGAACGCACGAGTGTCCCCATGTTAAGCCCGGACGGACGTTACGTTATGGGCCGCCTGAGCGTCTCGGGTAGATTCGTTTACGGTGTATGGTCCTTCGTCACGGGTGAATTCGTGCGTGAACTGGGGGCCGGTGGTCAGTTCCTTTGCTTTGCCGCCCCTCACCAACTACTGAGCGTCAATTCGCAGCCTGACGACTCGACCGTCAGCATACGGGACGTCCGCAGCGGCGAGAAGATCCAGGAGTTTACGATCCTCCACGACCGCGACCATCGGCCCGTTCGCGACACGTACGCCCTCACGCCTGGTGGCCGGTTCCTGTCGCTGATCGAAGGCGACCGTTTGGCGGTGTACGAACTGGCAAGCGGCGGTTGTGCCGGCCACGCTCCGGCGCCCGGTACGCCTCGCACGTGTTCGGCAATGGCATACTCGCAGGACGGTTCCGAGTTGGCTGCCCTGCTGTCGTTCAGCACTTCCTCCGATCTTCATTTGGTGTGCTGGGATTTCGTTTCGAGTGACATCGTACTGAGCTACGAGTACGACGGCGGCAGCCGGTTCAGCCACTCGAACGAGTCCTTACAGTGGCTGCCCGACAAGAGCGCCTTGCTGTATCGAGGCAGCGTGCTGCTGGACCGGGAAACGGGAATGGAAATCTGGAACTTCCCCGAAGACCGATCCAATCCTCGCCGGATCCTGGGTCTGGACCGGATGCTGACGGTCGTTAGCGGTCGCGGAGGCAAGGGACTCGCGTACGTCGATCTACCCGAGAAAGACCTGAAGAATGCGATGGAGTCCATCCGCGGCGGCGGCAAGGCGGTTGATTCCGTCTTGCCGAAGCTGGTACAGGGGAACGTACTGTCCGCCCGGACGATGAGCCTGCCGAACGGCTTTACGGACTGGGCCGCCACGCCTGGTTCGGCAGGCACTGCCCCGGAGGTCGAGCGGGATCTGATGATCGCGACGCAAGACGAGACGCTGAAGACGGCGATGTTCGCCGCGCCGGATTCGGGCAAGGTGGCCGTGCAGAAGACGGCCCGCCGCAGCACGGGTTCAAGCCGGTCGAGCCAGCAGATCACGTTCGTTGAACGCTACGACGTGAAGTCCGGCCGGAAGAGCAAGGACGTACCCCTGCCCATGGTCTACGACATGCTGGACGTCAGCCCTTCCGGAGACTTCGTGCTCGTCGGGTTCCGGCAAAACAGCGGCGGGTACGACCGTTTGGACGTTATCGGTTTCAGCCCTCTTGAGCACATCGTTGGTTGGCGCCCCTACGAAGGAGAAGAACAGACCGGATCGAACCGAGTCAGCGGCGATCCCAAGACCTCAAAACAGTCCGTGATGTTGGACGACACACACGTGCTGACGGTGAACGCCAAGGGCAAGTTGACGGTGTGGGAATTGCCTGACTGTGCGGCGGCGTATAGCTTCCAGGATTTCGGTATTCCCATCGCCTTTAGTCCTTTGCGTAAATACATGGTGGGCGTACACAATCAGGAACTCCGTATTTTTGAAACGGCCACCGGCGAGTGTTGCGGTGATTTGGAGACTCCGCACACGGGCGCCAGCGTGCAACGGGCGGCGTTTCGGCCTGACGGCAGCCAACTGGCAGCCGTGATCGTAAGCGGCAAGGACAGGGCCTTGGCCACATGGGATGCGCGAACGGGCAAGTTGCAGTCGGAATTCCCGTTGCCGCCGGACGTGTTGCGGTCTTCGTACCTGGCCGGAGGCAGTTCGTTGGAATGGCGGGGTGGCCGTCATTTGATGCTGGACAACCAGTACCTGATCGACTTGGAGAATCGGGCCGTCGTCTGGCGCTATCACTTGCCGCATGGCAACATCTGTGCCGCGCGCGGCCCGGATCACCGCACGTGGTTCTGCACGGCGCGAGACCGGTCCATCAGCGGTCCAAAATTTCTGATCGCGGTCGACACGCCTAGTGTCCGTGCCCGCCAGAAAACTGAATTCACGACGCTCGAGAGGCAATTGGTTCTTGGCCCTGGTATGAGCGTTCGGTTGAATATCCAACTCGGCGGCGATTTGCGGCAGAAGGCCGAGCAGACCGTGACCGATGCCCTGCAATCGCGAGGCATCAAAGTCGACCCCGGGGCGAAACTGCAGTTTGTAGTGACAACCCGACAAGGCACGACCGGGACGGAGCTTGGCGTGACCAAATCGTTCTCGCCATTCGCCCGTACCCGTGGCCAGCCGGAGACAACGTTTGCCCAGCAGCAGATATCGTGCCAGATGGCCATCAAGGACGCATCAGGCAAAGACCTCTGGTCCTATGAACGCCGAGTCGCGATGCGTTCCTCTGGCATGGTACGGACAGAACACGCGCAGTCCGAGTTGAGTCAAGAGATGCAGCAATCGTTTGACGGGATGATGTCTTCGGGCAGCTTCATCCGGGACGGGCTGCCTACGTATATCTTTGGCGATCTGAGCGAGATTGTGGCCGGCGCTTCCACGTTGACGTTCCGCGGCGAAGAAGCGCCGCCTGCCCCACTCAAAGCCAGAACGTAGTGGGCTGGCTCCGCGGGCTGTCCGCCCCTGACGCGCACGAGACCAAGCCGGGCTCTATCGCCGTTCGTCCACGATCTTCTCCAGGTCGGTCTTCAGGGTCCGCATGTAGGTTCGCCAGTCCGAATCCAGCCGGGTACGGTCTTTCCCAAACACTTCGGTGAACACCTTGTCAAGCAGCTCGGGCGCCAGAATGACGTCCGGCGGCATCTCGCCCAACCGGCGGTAGTAGGTCATCAGTTCATCGAATCGCTTTTCCATCAGGAAGTGCGTCAGCGCCCACGATTGGCCGTAAGCGTACAGCGCGGCGTCGTTGGTCTGGGCTTGCGTGAAGATCTGGTCGCCTACGATGAAACCAATGTCCGAATGCTGGCGGTCACGCTGCAAGTCCCGGTACGAGTGAAGACGCTGTTTGTTCACGGCCCCGATACCGCTCCATGCGGCATCGTGCGGGGATTCGAAATACGTGGCCAACCCTTCCGCGGCCCACGTGGGCGTCAGTACGTGCCGGGGCATCAGCCCCGTGTTGCCGGCCATCTGGTGCGTCGCCTCGTGGCTGACGACCTCAATGTCCGAGTTCTCCTGGGCAATCTCCAACAACAAGGCGAAGGTACCCGCCATACGCACGATGTCCTTGGTGCGCGGGGTCACGTTGTCCGGCGCGGCCTCCTTCATCTGTTGCATCTGTTCGGTCAACTGCTTCAGCGGCGCGAAACTCTCGTGAGTCCCCTGGTCGAAGAAGACGCTGACGTTCTCGGCCTTCGTCCAGAAGCCGGCTGCGCTGCCCAGTTCGGGGCTGAGCCGCTTTGCGAAGTCCAGGAAATGACGATAGTCGCTGAACAACACCGCTTTGAGCGGCTCGCGGGGAATCTCCAACTCGACGCCCTGCGAATAGAAGCGCAAGAGGAAGCTCTCGTAAACGGTTTCCAGCAGCTCCAATCGTTCGTCGGCTCGCGGCATCGTGTGATTCGGGGCCGGCTCGTCGGGAGTGTCGTGCATCAGAATGAAATGTTTGCTGGCCTTGAATTTCATATCCGCTTTCGACACAAACTTCCGCAACTCGGCCTCCTGATCCGACGATGATCCGATCGGTACGTCCATTCGCCGCTTCAGCGCCGCTACGTGCAACGCTTCAGTGTGCTGCGGGTTGATTTCCAGCACCTTGCCTACCGCTTCGTAGAACTTCGAGAGCAGACCGTGGTGCAGGCACCATCGCGCCGCCTCCATCACCTGATCGGCGTCGTTCTGTCTGATCGCTACGCTCAGCCGCTGGGCCGCCAGTGATTCAGTCGTGGGCAACTCGTAAATCCTCACGTTCTCCAAAGCGAAGTATAGAGTCCCAAATCTCGGATGACGAAACGTGACAGTCTTGCCCGGATTGACTGTGGTCTTGCCTTGAATAGGGATCGTCAATGTAGTGCGAGGCGATCTGATGCGAGGCGGTCCAGTGCGAGGTGATTTGGTGGCAATCAATTGATCGAGAGGAACCGTGTACAGCACGATGTCGGCCCGCGCGACGGCCGAGGAGCTGGCAAACAAGAATGCTGACAGGCAAATGCTATTCAAACGGAGAAACATGTGCTCGAACGATCTCCCGTAGGCCCCGGTAACCAAAATCCACTCAAATTCCACTCCGTCTCACTGCGTGCCCGGAAAGCTGGGCACCGCGCGCCCGAGATGGGAAACATCCACCGAGTCCGCTCCGTGTATCGTACACGTTGCGCGGAACACCGATGGATTAATGTCCTCGCTCAGGTGACGTGTCGACCCGTCCGCCATCAGTACGGCGACGCCCGGCTTGGCCAGGCCGCGAGATCCGAAGCCAGTCAGCGGATCGAAATACGGCTCTCGCGCGCCGCGGATCGTCGCTCCGCCGCCTTGGACCCAGGGAGCCACAATCTCGCCGCTGCCAATGATCATGATCGTCTGGCTGGTGCCGTCCGTGATGTCCTCGCGTCGGGCGACTTCGTCGTAGCCAAACACGCCGGCCCGAGGGTCGCTGCGAGGCAAGGCGGCTGCCACCACGCTCCGGCCGTCCTCGACGCCGGACATTCCCACAAAATGCGTCAGAGCCAAATCGCGAAACCGAAGACCGGTCCAGCACTCTCGATCGTCCGCCGGATTTAGGAATTCAGGCACGACGGTCATACAAAAACGGGCGTTCCGTTCGTCCGTCCAGGGCACCTGAAAATCAAACTTGTTGTACAACGTGTCCCGCCCCAAATACGGCAAGAGGTTGCACATCCAACTGTACTGGGTGATTACGAAGTCGTCGCCTTCGACCGGCTGGGCACCGCGCAACGATCCCGACTGCGAGTACCAACGGTCGACCGCCACCGGCAATGGGCCGGATGAAACAGTCGGCGAAGCGTTAGTCGGCTTGGCTGGCAGGCCGGACGAAGCATCGTTCGGCGAAATGGGAGCGTCAACGAAAACCGAGTGGTCCGTCTGGCCCCCGGAGTGATCTGGCCTGTAAGGCGTCGGACTTGACGGTATACCGTATTGGTACGGAGTCTTGCTTTGGGTTCGCGACGTGTTGTCGGATTGAGGCGAAATCGTACGCGGCGCGTAGCCGGTGGAAGACGGGCTTGCAGGTCCGGTCGCCGGTTCGCCTTCGGCCGTTTCTTTCGAATCGCGCGAGAGAATCGAGCTTAGCACCATCGCCATCAATACCAGTCCGATTACCCCAACCGCCACTCCCATCGCCACCTTTAACCCTGTGCTAAAGCCCGTCTCCTCTCCGGATACCGCTTGCGCAGGGCGTGCGTAGCCTGCTGGCCCTACTGTTCCGCGGGCCGCGGGCTGTCCAGATTGCGTGTGGGCGCCCGCACCAGGAACCCGTGGGCCGTGACCGCGGGCCGGCATGGACGCTCGTGGCGCGGTCTGCTGCGAAGGGATTTGAAGGGCAGCACCACAGGCAGGACAAGCGACCGACCTCCCGGCCAACCAGTCCTGCGCCATGAATTGCTGGCCGCAACGACATGCCACAGGAAAAGGCATCTT
>JADHUC010000422.1 GCA_016784735.1 Pirellulaceae bacterium
CTGCTTTCGCGTTGTAGGTCCCGGCTGCCGGAAGGGACCTGCGGAGTGGGTGACGTTTCAACTGGTGGCAGGTCCCGTCCGGCAGCCGGGACCTACTGGGTTGCTGCCCGGTTCCTCGGTAAGAACGTCTCCGATAGTCGTCTAGCCCTCGTCCCGTAGCGTGCGAAGCAGTCCGATTGCTTCGCGGCACACGATCTTCTCGCTGCCCGTTGCGACGCGGGACCATCGTCCGGGCCTGACTTCGTACCCGCCGTTCTCGAAGGCGCGATCGGTGGGGATGTACCCGATGTAGTCCTCGGCGTATCCAGCCACAGCCGTGTACGGAAACGGTGACACTTCGCGAATGGCCAGGGCGATCTCGACGAAAGGCTCGCCTGGCAGGAAGACCATGACTGCGTTTCCAATTCGGGCTGCACCGATTCTTGTTTCCAGTGGTTTCGTTTGCAGCTCACCGGTTAAGTCTCGGACGGGAAGTTTGATTGCCTTCCACCGCAAATTCAATTCGTTGCCTTCCACCGCGACGAGGTCGCCGAGCGCCTCGTCAACGAGTTTCGCAAGACGCCCAGCGTACTTCTGTGCATTCGCTGGGCTGCGATCCATGGTGGGTGGGTTGATATTGCCGCAGGCACCTTGAAGGAAGAGGACCTCAGCCCCCGGGTGCCGCCGCTGGAGTTCCAGGACCATCTCGCCGGGATAGTCCGGCGAAACGTGCTTGATACACATTTCCAGAACCGGATGCGCGGTGAAGTTCACCAGGATTGCCGCCGGTTTCTTCGATTCGTCCATGAACGCCCCCACCCGTACCTGATCGTCAATCGGGCCTTCCGGCCCTATCAGTTCGTCCGGCGGCACTTGGCGGCGGACGGAGGTGATGCCGCGCGTGGTCTTGATTCTCCGGTTGACCGCAAGCCCCGCGGCTGGCCGGCTGCCCACCATCATTCTGCATGGCCGCACCGATCCGGCCGCATCCCGAATCGCAGATCCGATTTGCCGGGCAAGCTGATCGACCCAGGTCTTGAAGCTATCCTTTTCCATCAAGTCGGAAAGCGCGATCGATTCGGGGCCGCAGTGGGTGTGGGTCGAGGCAAGGGCTACGTCGTCAGCATTGACCGCACCCTCGGTAGCCGCTGCCACTGTCTCCTTGAATTGGGAAAGCCCCCCGATCGCCTCGCCGGCCAGGCCGAGCAGATCGAGTGAAACGATGGCAATACGTCGCTTGCCCTTCTGCACAACGATTGCCCGCGCCCACAGCGGCAAACGCACCTCGTCAAACGGCTCCCAAAGCTCGCGGCCGGAAGACATCAAGATGCCGACTCCCAGCGGAGGCGTGATATCCGCCTTTCCCGTGCCAACAAGCAACGGCTGATCCTGTTCGGTGCAACGGGCCCAAGCCGGGCTGGCCATCGCCGCCGCGCCAGAAAGCATCGCTGTATGGCGAAGGAAGCCGCGACGGTTGAGTGATGTTGAACGCAATTGCTTTCTCATGGCTCTCGTTCCTCACACGGCCACCGGCCGCATCGAAGTAGGGTGGGCCAAGTCTTCGCGGCCCACCGAAATGGGCTCTCGATTCCGATTGGCTCTGTCACTCGGACGATGCGAGCGTGATTGCGTGGCGAGCGGTTTCCGGTGGGCCGCGAAAACTTGGCCTACAAAGACGCGTGCATGACGCGCAGACCTCATTGTGACAGATTCTACCAGTGTAGCAGTTCTCCGGGCAATCGAGATGCTCTGTACCGGTTTTGTCGGTCCTCATGTTGCATGCTTAATCGCGCACATTGGAAAATTCATAACCATCCAGTCCAGGCGAAAACCCACGCGTTTTTCCGCCGATGTTTCCGAGAGCCACTGAGCATGGATGAACTGATCAATCGAGGAGGATGGTACACCCAATGGGAACGACAGCACTGCTTATCGCCGTAACCTTCGTCGCACCAACCCATACACTTTCTAATGATGAGATCGACAAACTGGACTCGACGTTTCAGGCGTTGTGGGGAACCGAGTTTGTTTGGAAGTTCAGCGACTTGCCGACAAAGGGCAACACCCCCAAACATCGCGTTCCATATTCGGGGTATTACTATCCCGACAAAGATGGCGGCACGGTGTCCTCGCTCCGCAAGTACGATCAAGCGTTCCACCACGGAAGGCAACTGGCGACATCGCACGAGAGGTGGGATTCGACGGCATTCAAGGAACCCGTACCCGGCCTGCTGGGCACATTGGGCGTCGCCAGGACTCCGGAATGGTACGGCCACTGCAACGGCTGGGCCGCGGCAGCCATTCGCCATGCCGAGCCTCGGACAAGTGTCGTGCGCAGTGGAGTGGTTTTCTCGCCATCCGACATCAAAGGGCTGCTTGCAGAACTCTACGTCTACAACCATCACATCATGCTAGGCGGCGCGAACGAAGAGCCAATCAGCGCTGCAGCCTTCCACGCCATCATCACAAACTGGCTTGGACGCAAGAAGCACTCGCTGGGCATAGAAGTCGATCCGAGTGAAGAGAAGTGGAACTATCCCGCCTTTGCTTACGCCACGTCGTCCGCCAAGCGCTCGGCAAGGCGCGTCGAAGTGACCATGAACGTCGCTTACGCGGAGAACAGTTACCGCGAGTGGGACGAGAGCCCCATTATCAAGGAGATCAAGTTCTTCCACTACCTGCTGGACTTGAACGACAAGGGCGAGATCATCGGCGGGAGGTTCTTCAGGGACAGCGAGACCATCGATATGCTGTGGGTGCCCCTGCGTCCTAAAGCCGCGGGCGTGGAGGGAAACGAGCGGGGAAACCCGTACGTGGACGTCGACGAGGTTCTCGCCATCTGGCGTGATTCAGTCCCCGAACAGATACGCAGACAGTGGGTGACCGTCGACCCAGCGCCGGAGGACGAGTTTGAAGCAGACTCCCTCGTCACATCAGATGTCCCGCTCGTGACGCAAGTGGAAGCCGACGAGTCGGAAACCGAGCCGGAAACCGCGCGTTCCGACGCGTCCCCCAGCCCACCGCGACACTTCTCCGTGACCGAGGTGACCGAGGACCCGTTAGATCTGTTTATGGAAACGTTGAATCGCTAGTCCCAGAGACCGCGCCACTACGCAACTCGGAAGATACCTACTTGGACAGCAGATCGGCACCGTCGGTCTACTTAGTGCGGCGGACCCACGATTCCGCGATCTCGCGCAGATCGGGTTCTTGGTCCGGCTTGGGACTGAAGTAGTGCTGCTCCAGCCGCACGATGGATGCCGTCAACTCTTGCTGACCGTTTTCATCCAAGCCGTTGTTTGACTGAATGTGCTTAAGTAATCCCAGCACGGTAAAGGGCGTGACATCTGCGGGCATGCGGAATCGTTCCTTCACGACTTCAGGAATCGCGCGTCTGGTGAGTTGCCACACGATGACGAGTGCCATGACCGTAACTACGACGGCAATAATGCCCCAGATCCAGGCGTAGCCAAGTTGGCCATATTGCTCTTCCAGCGAGATTTGTTGCTCAACCGCCAGCAGGTCGGCGTCGACATAGCGCTGATAAACGACTTCCTTTGTTGGCAGAAGGGCTTGGGCAAAACCGAAGGTCTTCGGCAACTCGGGCAGATCCCTCTGGGCCTGCATCGTCACCATCCACGTGCGTTCCGATAGGACAACGGTTTCCTCGCTTTCCGTGTCGAACTGCGATACGGAAAGGCCTTGATCTTCCGTTTCGACGACGTCAAAGTACTCGGGTTTCACGCTAAGAAGGTCTTCGATCTTGGGCACCAATCCCTGGGCCGTGGCCTTGATTTCGAGGATCAGCTTTCCTTCGGCTGCCTGGCGTTCGTCCAGCGTCTGCGTGATTGACAAGTTCTGAATTGGACGTGATTCGCCATCAGCCAGTGATGCATCAATCGGAACGGCGGGCGATTCGATGGGGATAATGGCATAGCCGGAGGTGTCCAGGAAATCCAAGTCGAGTCGCACGGGCGGAATCTTGTCGACCTCCGGCCCTCGGGCTTTCAGCAAGAGGTAGGCGTACGGCGTGCGGCGCCATCCGTATTCGGATATGGCCTTTGAATTGACATCGTCCGTCTGGAAGGTCACCGACAGCACCTCGAATTGCTCGCTCATCGCTTGCTGTACGATTTCCTCGAACTTGTCCCGATAGTCCTCCGTCGGCCGACCGTAGTTGTAGCGATACGAGCGACTGGTATTCTGATTTTGCAGGTAGCGTCCAAAGCCCCCCGACTCGCGTTCGATTTCGCGAGTGTGGCGGATATGCACAAACACGCCAAACGGTCGCTGGTGTCCCACTACGTCGCTTCCGTCGATGACCGTTTCCAACTTGAGTTCCGTCACCAAATCCTTGTAGTAGTCGAAAACCTTGCGAGCCTCGCTCGCTCGCTTGTGGTCTCCCACAATGTCGAGACCGTTTTTCACGTAGCGGTACTTGACCGCAGGATTCACGGCGCTCATGCGCGTGAACAGTGTGTTGGCGAACATCGCCATGTGTCGATCGGCGGTCTCGTCGGCCAGTGCCTGAATCGACTGGCGAATCAATGCGGGCTGCCGAAGATCGGGAACATTGTCTTCGCGGACATGCTGCAAGTCGCACGCGCCCAAACTGGCGTAGTACCACAGTTCGTAGACTCGCGTCGTTTCTTCGTCTTCGCGAAGGTCCTTCGACTGAGCTGCGTACAAATCGGCCGCCTTCTGAAACTCGGCGAACGACTGGCTACGTTTCTCGCTGTACTCTGAACTCTTGGCGATTTCTTGCCGGTAGTTGTTCTCGTCGTGGTCCAGGGACGCCTTCGCCAGTTGCAGCGCCCAGTGATCCGAATGCTTCTCCAGACCGCCCTCGATCACTTGTCGCGCCACGACGTAGCCCCGCAACACTTCGGCTTGGATGTCCTTCTGCTTGCGTTTGGTTTTCTTGTCCTCCTGGACCGCCGGCTGGCGCCAGACGCCGATCAGATTCGCTCGCATCTGCTGAGCCAATTCGGCCAATGTCTTGGGTTCCAAGTCGTCCAGCGACCCAAACACCGATTCGATCGCTTCCAAGCGGTACACTTCCGCGCTGCTGTGGCACGTAGTGAAAGCGCGGGTCAGCAACTGCTCGTTCAACTCGCCCAACGGCAACGCCTTCAACCGCTGGACCAGCTCGGCCAGTTCCTTCAGGTTCCGTTCCTGTTTGGAACGCGTCAGCGGAATGCTCTCGGCCTTGCGTTCGTATCCGTACATATACATGTAGTAGTTGGTCCGGTTTCGCGATGCGTTCGGGTCGTGATTTCGCGTCCATACTCGCAGGAACTCGTCGACCAGATCCTCGGCCATTTCCGGATGCTGACTGGCCAGTTGTTCGATATAGGGGAAGGCTTTGTCCTCTTCGTTCACTTTCAAGTAGAGTTGTGCGAACATCATGTCGAACTTCGGCCGCATGCTTTCGCTGACTCGGTCCATCCATGCCTGGCCGGGCTTGATCTCCAGCAGTTCGGTCGTCTTGACAGCCTGCAGTGAACCCGTACTGCGAGGCATGTGCATCATCTCGTTCTCGTCGAAATAGAAGTAGTTGCCGTACCGGTCGCGTCTTAGTTGTGAGCCCGTGCCGGTCGACTGATCCCGTTGGTAGGAAACGACCGCTTCCCTGAGCCAGTTAGCGGCCAGCAGATCCAACATCGCCTTCCATTCGTCTGCTCGTTCTTCGGATGCTTCGAGCAAAGCTTCGACCGCGGTCGTCTGGAATTGCAGCGACTTGAGCCGAAAGTTGGCATCTCGCGCATGGGTCTGCAAACCGGTGGCCGCAGCCGATCCAATGGCGGCGATGATCTCGATTCCACGCTGCGGTTCATCCGTGAAGCTCTCGTTCAGCCACTTCTGCCCGAATTCCTCGCGAACCTTGGGTGCCAGCTCGACGGCCCTGCGGAGAGCTTCCTCTCGCTCTTCCTTCTTGATATCTCCCAGACTGAAGACGGCCTGCGTCACATGCCACGCCTCGTCTAAGTGCTCAGGCTCCTTTTCCTTGGCATGTAATGCCAGATAGTAGCGCGAGAGCAAGTTCAGCGCCTGGTGGTCCTTCTCCTCTCTTGCCTCATCGACGCTTGGGAGGAATTCGCCCGCTTTGATCACTTGGCCGGCCGCCATCAGCAATTGGGCAATTTGCCGACGAGTGAAGATGGCTTTATCATCTGGTTCGGATAGAACTTGCTCCAGACGAGCCATCAGCGATTCGATGGCGTTTCCATCTTGGATCGCCAGCCGAAGGAGACTGCCAAGGCTGGCGACATCTTCTTTCTCCAACTCGAAGGGAGCGGCGCCCGCAAGTGCGATGACGTCATCGAACGAGAACTTGTTCTGTTCCGGGCTCTTTGTGCCCTGCTGCGAATTGCGTGCTTGAATCAGTTGCGCAAATTGGGCCTCCAACTCCGGAGGCAATCCCGGTGGTACGCCCTTCGGCACATTGCGGAGCGCCTGCAGCAACTGTCGATAACCCGCCTTGCCTTCTTCTTCCGAAAGCGATGCCAGGAAGCTCTTCACATCGGTCCAGTTCCCCAATGTCACGTTACGCTGGAATTGCTTTAGCTCCTCGTCGAAAGGATCGGGTTCCGGGTTCTCGCTGTCGGGATCTTCCTCTGACGTGTCTTCGGGCGGATCTTCTTCGCTCTCCGGCTCGGGAGGCTCTGTGGACTTGGCCCATTCCTTCAGAATGTTCGATGGGCGCCGGTCGAATGTCAGCTTCTGAAGCTTCTGCTGCCGTGCGGCCTTCTTCTTTTCCTCTTCCTGCTTCTTCTTGGCTTCCGGATCCTCTGGTTCGTCGCCTGCCTCGGCAGCTTTCGCCTCCTCTTCTTCTTCTACTTCTGCGACCGCTGGCGCCCTGTAAGGATTGGCTGGCGCCCCAAAGGGATCAGCCAACGGTGGCTGCAGGGCACTGGCCACTACGTGAGTGGAGAGCATTACCGAAAACGCGCACGCAATGGAAATCAACAACTTATTCATCTGTCGACGTACCTTTGCCTGAGTGATCACTGCAGTTGCCAAAGGACCCCGTAAGATGGCCCTCCGAGGCCGTCTTTGTCCAACTGAACGGGATATTCCGCCAAGTCAATATCTCACCAAGAGTGAACTGTGCCGACAGCACTGTGTGACAACGCGACGGCCTCGGAGGGCCATCGTACCCGTGCGTTGGTAGGCGTGCTTCCGTGGCCCAATGCCAGTGATCATGAACCACGTCCGTCCGGTGGCGGGCCTGAACTGGCGCCACGAGCATCTTCCGCTTTCTCTCCACCTTTCTTGCCCATCCCTTTCTTGCCGCGACCGCGGCCTTTGCCACTGGCACAGCCCTGTCACTGGCTGGGTAACGGCAGTCCCTGCAGATCGCTAAGATCCATCCGTGCCAATCGGATCGAGGACTCCAAATCCTCGCGATGCCGTTTAGCTTTTTGCTCGTCGCCCGACTCCTCGGACTGCTGTGCGAGCAAATGAAACGATTGACGCGCCGCTTCGATCTCCGGTTCCCACACGTCCCGCGGAGCGCCCTCCAATCGCATCAGCCACGTCATGTAGTACTGGGCGTTAGCCAATGCTGCGCGTGACTGAGCCAAGAGTTGTGGGTCGGGGTTTTCGCCTTCCAGCAACTCATCCACGAGCATCTTCAATTCCTGGTGAGCGTCGGGCAATTTACGAGCCAGCATCTGCACCTTGGCCCGTTCAAGCCGTAATCGACGTCCTCGTTGCACTTTATCCGCTGGGAGCGCGTTCAATGCTTCGTCATATTGCTCTACGGCGTCAGACCATTGCTCGTTGCCGGCGCACTGTTCTGCTTGAGCTACCAGGGCAGCTACGTCGTCCAGCACCATCCGCTCTTGGCCCGGCCCCAGGTGATAAACTCCGACCAGGATGGGCAAAGCCAGCCAAAGGAGAAGGATCAACACTCGCATAACACGGTCCTCTCTGTCAGTATCACACAATTCACTGCACTGTCACGATTATACCGAATCGAGAAGCTCTCCGGATACCCTTTTCTCGCCCTGATAGTGGCCTAGTTTGGCTCGTAGCATGGGCCCCCGGCCCGTGATTTCTCGGCCCAGGGGGCCAAGCTACTTTGAAATTAGGGCACTACCCTCGCCTTGCTGCCGCTGGCTGTTGGCTCTGGAACTCACTGCCTCCTGCCTCGGAACCCCTGGATTCCAGCGCGTGCCCAAATAGTGAAGCAGGAACGGCAGGAGGGCGTAGATCATCGCGCCGAGTCCGCAACAGATTAACGCGTATTCGCGTCTGGTAAGCTGCTCCAATTTGCTGCTGGTACCGGTCTTCGTCAACTTGTTTAGCAAACCGGTGCTCAAGTGGTTCTCGTTGCCGTTGTGAAACGTGCCGCCCAAGCGCACAGCGATTTGCCGCAACGTCGAGGTATCCTGTCGTGATTGGCGTCCGTCGATGAATCCGCCGGTCACCGGATCGCCCACGCCGACGACCACGACATTGCCGACCGACGCAGGCATTTTCGGCATGCCTGTCGCCGGAATCGTATCGCCGTCGCTCACGAGAATCACGGTCGCACTCCTGGGTTTCCAGGGCCTGGCAATCCGGGCCGCTTCCTCCAACCCGGAGAAAATGTTCGTTTTCCCTGCGACGAACGCGTAGTGCATGGGGAGGTCGCTCAGGATGTTCCGGACCACGTCGACGTCGTTCGTATCAACCACAACGGGAATCGCTCCGTTGTAGACCGCAACGACGCTTAGCCGATACTGCTGAATTGCCACTCTTTTGAAGAACGACTCCATTACGTCCGACGCTCGCTGCATCCGGCTTTGCAAGGCGGACGGCCCTGCATCCTGTAACCGCATACTGGGCGAAACATCGAGTACGAGCACGGCATGCTTCATTTCGCTTTCGGGCAGCTCGTCTCCCCTGTGCACTTTGGGCTCGAGCAGAATCAGCGTGACCATTCCCCAACACATCGCTGCGGCTGCGATGATCCGCAGTAGCGGCGCAAGACGCGCCCACGTGGCCGGACGGCGTGTTGGCCCGAATGCCAGATACGCCAAGCGTCGGCAACGGCGTGCGTGGAGCCACTCGGCTCCGAGCATCACAATCACCAGTGCACAGGCTGCAAGTTCCGCTACCACGGTGTGTACCTCAGTCCAAACGACGATAGGGTGCTCGCGGCCAACAAGACAAGTCCAGCGACGCAGAAAGGAACGAAGTGGTCCATTGTTTCGGCGCTGACCTTTTCGAGCTTCGCTTCCTGCATCTGGTCGATACGATGAAAGACACCTTTCAGCGCTTCCGTGTCGCCGGGATTGAATACTTCGCCCCCAGTGATACTCGTAATATTGACGATCTCGTCCGGGATATTTGTTTCGGAAATGTGGATGGCGTAGACCACGATGCTGTTGTCGCGCAGCTTCCTGGCGATTTCCTGGTCACTGCCGTTGCGCAGGTCCGAGCTTTGACCATCCGAGACGAGCACGATCATTCGATCGCCTTCTTCGCGGTCCGTCAGGATGTCCTTGCATGCCAAGAGCGCCTTGCCGATCTCCGTTCCGCCAAACCAGGATGGAGCGACCTCCGGACGCATAAAAGGCGGCGAGCAACGTATGGCCGACGTATCGGTCGTCAATGGCACCCAATGCAGGACGGAATTGCCGAAGAAGGTCAATCCGAATGCGTCACCCTCGCGAAAGTCCAGAAACTCGTCGATGGCTTCCATGGAAGCGTCGTAACGCGTTCCTTCACCGAACCGGGCTGTCATGCTGCCCGAGATGTCAACGCAGAATTCGATGTTTGTCAGAGCCCGCTTCGTCTTCGGCTCGCTGAACTGCTGCGGCCCTGCCAGCAGCACGACGACGACCGCCAACATCAGTGCCGGTAGCGACTGGGCTACGTTCAGAATCGCTTTGAGCCATCGTCCTGACTTCTGTTGGCCATGGTCGAACGGCAACACGACACTGCGACCACGCCGCCTCCATACCCAGAGCAGCAGCAAGGGCGGAATCAAAAGCAATAACAGGATGGGCCAGTACGAAAACGGCATTTTCTTTCTTCCGCTCGCCCGCCGCCTCGGACGGCGTCACGGCGTCGGTGGATGTTTGTCTTCCAACGCATCGGCCGGCAACGTCCGATACGGTTCCAGCAGCGATGCGACATCGACCTCGGATGCAGTGTCCGGACAGTGCAACCATCGTTCAAGCTGTTTGAGCAACGCGCCAGCGTCCTCGTGCTCGCGCAGTCGAACAATTGCCTCGGCGGCATCCAGCTCCTCCATATCAAGACGACGACGCCAGTAGGCCAGTAGCATCCTCTCCAACTCGGCCAACTCGCTTTGCCCAAGCTTGCCCGCCACTGCGTCTTCGACCGTCCCGCGCAGACGATCCGCCAGCGACGCAGGCCGCCGGGCGGCCAACGCCGCAGCTTGCCTGCGTTTGCGGCCGGCAAACAGAATCACTAGCAAACCGCCGACCCACACAATACCGCCGACCACAAGCATCGCGCGGTATCCGCCGAGTCGCCCGACGCTTCGCAGTTCGAGTTCGTTTGGCTCGACCTGCCCAGGCGGCAACACGGGTTGGATATCTACGAGGATCGAGGGAATGTCCTCCATCGGGGAACCATCGGAGCGTCGCAGGTAATCCTTCAAGTCGAACTGTCCCGGTTCCAGGCCGTAGTACACCAAATCGTATCGGTGAGCCGAACCGTGGGGAAACACTCCGGCAATCCGCAGCACAATCGGCTGTTTGCGATCCTCAAGCGGCAATGTCTCCAACTTCGATCCGGGCACAACCAATTGGTCGATTCGCGCGGACATGCCGACCGTCGCCGTTCGTTGATCTTCCGCTGGGCACAAGTTGCCTGCGGAGCCAAAGAAGACCAGGCAACTCGCGACAGATAGAATACCCGTAGCCGAACT
>JADHUC010000423.1 GCA_016784735.1 Pirellulaceae bacterium
CGTAAAGACAACCTGTTCTCCTCGGCGAATGTGAGCAATCTGCTCTTTCTTGATGGCACGAAACAATCGGCCCATATCGTGTCGGTAGTGAATCGTCAGTTTGTCCTGTGCTACCGTCAGTCGGCATATCATGTGCAGCCGCAGCATAAACTCAGGATACGTCTGCGGTTTGACCACAACTTTGGACGGACACATGTCGAGATACAGATCGTCGTCCAGCTTGACTAGATAGGCTTTCCACAACGATACCTTCGTACCCCTCACCATTTCCAGATCATATGATCCGGGCACTGCTTTCCCGTTTTCGTTCTCACATTTCCTGAACGTCAGCGAAATGTTTCTTGGCTTACCATCAGCGCCGGCAACGGCCTCCCACGTTCCCGCGAGAGCAGGCTCGGAAACAAGTACGTCGTTCGTGTACAGCGGATGTACCGAGACGGCGCAACCGCTGAGGCACGCCAGGACGGCCAAGCAGCAGAGTAATCTCATTGACAACATTTGCAGCCCCCCATTGAATTGCGGGATAGTTCGTTCTCCCATGCCGCATCTGGTTTTGAACATGGCTCCGCGGGGACAAGCCCCAGCGGTGGCCGGAAATCACGCTGATTCATGACGCAAACCACGAACTCTTTCACTCGTTCCCAAGCTCCGGCTTGGGAACGCACACTGGGCAGTTCTGCTTTCCGGCCTCCGAAGCGGAGCTTCGGGCGATATGGGTTCCCAAGCAGGAACTTGGGAACCAGGAAAACTGTTTACCGTTTGAGTCGAGTAGGTCATGCTCCGCATGACGGAATACGCGTTGTTGAGCCGATTGCGTTCATCAGGTTTCCCGGTTTGGCAGTGCCCGAGCTTGACGGAAACGGACCGGCGATGCCCCAAATGCCAAATGGCAGGCACATTCCGTCAGGCACAGCCTGACCTACGGCCGCTGTTACCGCGAAGCGGTTAAACATCGTAGCCCAGGGTAAGCGCGGGCGGCGCAGCCGTCGAGCGCCACCCTGGGTAAGGAAAAAGAAACGAACATCAACCCTGAAGGGGTTGTATAAAGCGATGACCATTGTGGAACCCTTTCAGGGTTTGGAGGATTCAATTGATCGGATACCCAGGGTGGCGTCCGCCTGCGGCGGACTGACCCTGGTCTACGGTGTTTAACCGCTTCGCGGTAATGTACCAATCGAACTATGTTGTGACGCGGTCTGGTGACCGGGGCACGCCGACGACCGAAGTCGAGTAGCCTGCTGTTCCAGGTAGGTCCCGGCTGCCGGACGGGACCTCTTGCCGCGTCCTAAGTGCTCGCTCACAAGTTCTCGAATACAATGTGGGACGGACAATCCTGTCCGTCGGTCATCCGCTGACGGACAGGATTGTCCGTCCTACGTTCCTCCATTTTGCCCAAAAACTTGTGGACGGGCACTTGCTCTGCTCAGGTCCCGCTCGGCAAGCGGGACCTACTACTGCCTATCGCTCCGCATTGGATAGTCGCTTGGCCGCATCTTTCATGTCCTTTACCGTCTTGGAAAACTCCTTGTTTCCGCTCTCCGCAATCAGGTCAGCGAACTGGTCGTAGGCCTGGGCCGCCAACTCCAGATTGCGGCAAGTCTCCAGCGCCTGGGCAGCCGACCTGGCCAAATCCACATCCAGCGACTCGAGCTGCCTTTCCAGTTTTCCTTTCAGGAACGTCTTGACGAAGTCGACCGTTTCTCCTTGCTGCTGGCGATCCGCTTGAGGGATGTCCGTAATACGAATTTCCAGCAGGGCGCGAAGGGCCGTCTGGCATGGCTTGGACCACGGGTCTTTGTCCTGCGCGAGTATTCTCTTCGCTGCCAGCTTGAGCGCTGCCTGCGCCTTGCTCTGATATTCGGCGCGCTCTGGCGGCGTAGCTGGACGAAACTGTTTGAGATTCTCGATGAACTGCAACAACTCGTCGACGCCGCCTTCCGGCACGTCATAACTCGGCCACCCGATCTGACAATCCGGCAAAGCCTTGCGAAGGTCGGTCACTCCGGTAGTTGTCACTCGTGTATTATCAAGCTCAAGGAACTGCAGATTTGTCAGCCCCCTAAGGTGCTCCAGGCCGGCGTCGGTCACTTGCGTATTGTTAAGCTTGAGACCCTGCAGATTGGTCAGCCCGCTGAGGTGCTTCAGGCCAGCGTCGGTCACTTGTGTGTTTACAAGATAGAGTTTCTGCAGGTTTGTCAGCTCGGCGAGGTGTTCGAGGCCAGCGTCGGTCACTCGCGTATTTCCAAGAAGGAGTTTCTGCAGGTTTGTCAGCTCGGCGAGGTGTTCGAGGCCAGCGTCGGTCACTTGCGTATTTCTAAGATTGAGTTCCCGCAGGTTTGTCAGCCTGGCGAGGTGTTCGAGGCCAGCACCGGTCACTTGCGTATTTCCAAGAAGGAGACACTGCAGGTTTGTCGGCCAGCTAACGTGCTTCAGGCCGGCGTCGTTAATCCTACTGCTTCCCAGGTGGAGCACTCGCAGCCTATCAAGTCCCTTCAGGTGCCTCAGACCGGTGCCGTTGATTGGCACATTCCAAAGCGTTAGCGTTTGGAGTTTGACCAAGCCACTCAATTGCTCCAAGCCTGCATCCGTGACTTGCCTCTCATGCAGACGCAAAACCCGCAGCTCGGTAAGGCATTTCAAGTGTTTCAAGCCCTCGTCAGTGACCTTGTTTCCGGAGAGCCTAAGAAATTGAAGTCCGTTTAGGGTTGCCAGATGCTCTAAGTCCGCGTCAGCCTCATCGCAGTAATACAACTCGAGAAGGCACATGTTAGTCAGCACGCTTAGAGGTTGCAGGTGGTTGGCCAGGTTTCTCTTGCCGTGAAAAGAACAGAGTAGTGCTGGTCGAGCTGGGCCTCGGTCAATGGACGCGATGTCGGCCCCTAATAAGCAAAGCTCTGCGACAGCCGCGTTTTCGTCCGCGGTCATCTTGGCGTTTGAGGGTGGCTCCCGACGCACTCTGCTCGGCCAGTGGATCAGACACTCCGGCAGAGCCTTTTGAAGTTCCATCACTCCAGCGACACTCACTTGTGTTTTCTCAAGCCCGAGGATTTGTAGGTTTGTCAGGCTCTTGAGATGTTCAAGCCCGGCGTCGGTCACAGGGTTTTCGTCGAGGAATAGGTACTGCAGTTCATCTAAGTCAGCCAGGTGTTCCAAGTGCGTGTCAGACATTTGGCAACTTCTAAGGTTGAGATAATGCATGTTAGTCAGCACCTTTAGATGCTGGAGGCGCCAGCGAATGTCGGTACACTGCTGAAAATGACCTACTAACGCTGGCTTAGCCGGGATTCGATCAATGAGCAGGATATCGCCAAATGGGAAAATTCCCGCGACAGCCGCCTGTTCCTCCGCGGACAATTTCGCGAGCAACTCGGTCTGATCGGCTGCGATGGCTGGCCGCGGGGCACCCGGCGGAGTGGAGGCGGCTTCCACTTGCTTGGCGGTTTTGAGCGCAAAGTCGATCTGGGAAGCGGGTGCGTCTTTGTCGATGACAACCGTCTGAGCTGTGCCGGTGTCGCCGTCGGTTGGTGCGTAACCTTCGGGTGCGACGACGCGCACCAGGTAATTGCCAGGGGGCTGTTCGGTGAACGTGTAACTCCCGTTGGCATCGGTGTGGACCGTGGTGGGTTCGGGAATGCCTTCAAACACGTAGACGGTCCCGCCTCGTTTACCGCCAGGTGCACCGATCAGTAGTCTGTCGCCCATCTTGGCAATACAACGACTAAACCTCTCATGCTCTGGATACGGGTTCAGATACGTACGGATCAGGGCGCCACTGGCGCCGTCGATCAAGTAGACGGCTCCCCTTGAGGGAGCGTCTGGACCCACGGCTCCGATGAGGATGCTGTTGCCAACCGGCACGACGCCACAGCCGAAGAATTCTTCTGCGCTGGGATTGGGGCTGACGTACGTCCGCAGCAGTCTGCCCGTCACACTGTCGAAGGCATAGACGGCCCCACCTTCTGCAGCCGCAGCCGGGCCAGTACGAACGAGCACCGTATCACCTAATGCTGCAACCCACCGTGCAAAGTAGCCCGACGACGGATTGTGGAACGTCTGCAGCAGGTCTCCCGTTTGCGTGTCGAACAAGTAGACGGCGCCTTGATTCGACCCCGTTCTGTCTTTTTGGGCTCCGATCAGCACGTTTTTTCCCATTGCCGCAACACCAGATCCGAAACCATCATCCGCCTGTGGGGAAGGCCTCTCGAAGGTGCGCAACAAGGCCCCGGTCGAACCATCGAAGAGATGGGCGGTGCTCGCGGTGGTACATGGCCTCGCCCAGTTGCCTTCCCCAACCACCACATCGTCCCCGATGACGGCCAGGCAGACCCCGAAGCACTCAAACTTGCTGGGTGACGGATTCTGAAGACTCCGCACAAACTCGCCCGTTTTGGCGTCAAAAACATATACGGCTCCCTTCTGCATATCCCGGAGATAGTCGCCAACCACTATGTGGTCCCCCAGGACGACAAGAGCGTCACCAAACTGGCCATGAAACAACGGTGGTTCGGGTCTCCGGATGGTTTTCAGCAGCTTGCCTGTCAAGCCGTCGAACATGAAGACCGCCCCGCAATTCTCCTTGTCGTTCGAATCGCCGACGAAGAACCTATCGCCGTGGATCGCCAACGATTCACCAAAACTCTCCGTCACTCCTCTTTCTCGCATTTCCGGATGCGGATTCGGGATTGTCATCAGTGGCTTGTCGATGGTGACAACCTGCTGCAGTTCGATCGTGCAGTGGGCCAGTCCAGGTTCATCGAGTTCGCGAAGACCGTTTCCATTGCGATCGTGGAACACCATGCCGCTGATCAAGCTGGTGGAAATGGACTCGGTGGGCGTCGGTGGTGGTGGGGGCGGAGCCACGCGGACTCTCGTCACACGCTCGCCATTACGAGTAATTCGGACTACCTCGCGAAAAACCGTGTTGCCGTCCTTCTTCCCCTTTACCTCGAACAGGACGTCGATCGGCACCGTGATCTTCCTCACGCCGGCCCCGGTGAATATCACCTCCTCGCCGTCACCGCTGATCGCGATCTCGATATTCGGGTCGTTCGTCTCGATGATCAGTGTTCCCTGCGGAGTCCAAACTTCGATCACTGTGGCCACAACACGTGTTAGGCCCGTGCCTTCCGTCACACCCAGTCCGGCGACCAGCACCAAGAGCGCCGCGGCTGCGGCTGCGATCCACCGTCGCCTGAGAAACCGATTCGGTCTCGAAGGGCCAGCAGTGGCCGGCGGTTTCAGCCGGGCAGGTTGGGGCACATCGGTGGGATGCTGCAAATGGGCCAGATGTCCGCCCAGAAGCTCGGCCACGTCGGATGCCGACTCGAATCGCTGCTCGCGATCCTTGGTCAACAGCCGGTCGATGATCTCGACCAGCCAGTCGGGAATGTCCGGGTTGATTTCTCGGATAGGCCGAGGCGTGTCCTCGCAGACGCGGCGTAAGGCGGCCATGGTCGAATCGGCTCGGAACGGCGAGCGGCCGGTACAACATGCGTACAGCACGCTGCCCAAGCTGAATAGGTCGCTGCGACCGTCCACTGGTTCGGCATGGGCCTGCTCGGGCGACATGTACTGGGGTGTGCCCGCCAGAACGCCGCTCTTGGTCAAATGCACGTCGTCCACCGCACGGGCCAGGCCAAAGTCGGTCAGCTTGACCCGTTCCACGCCGTTTTCCAGCAAGATGTTCGACGGCTTCACATCGCGGTGGATGATGCCTTGGGCGTGGGCCGCGGCCAAACCCGAGGCGGCCTGCATGCCCACGCGCAAGATCTCCTCGAGCATCAACGGACCATTCTCCTTGATCCGCTGGTCGAGCGAGACGCCCTCGACGTACTCCATCATCAGGATCGGCAGCCCGTCGATCTCCTCGACCGCGTGAATCGTTGCCACGTGATCGTGGCTCACGGCTGCGGCGGCCCGGGACCCGCGACGGAATCGCTTGCGCGCTGTGGCATTGATAGCCAGCCGAGGATGTAGCACCTTGATCGCCACGACGCGGTTCAACCGGTCGTCGTGGCCCTTCAGCACGACCCCCATCCCACCCCGTCCAACGACCTCGATCACCTCGTACGGCCCCAGCCGCCCAAGATGGTCCGGATCGTCCGACGGATCAAGAAAATCCAGCGACAGATCCTCGCTGCTGGCCGGCTCCCCGTCTGTTGCCTCGCTCGGCAGTTCTCCACCGTCCTTCTGCCCCGTCCCTTTGGCATGAAGTGCCTGGATCACTTGCTCGAGGGCCGTATCCTTCGTGCGCAGCTCGCCACCCAGTTCTCTGGCAACCTCCGAGAAGCAATCCACCTCGCGCATCAATTGTTCAAACCGTTCTTGACACGGTTCACAATCTTCCAGATGCAAGGCCATCGCCCCGTGGTCTTCCTCGGACAGGGTGCCTTCGAACATGACTTGTACGCGAGCCGTTTCGGGACAGGGATCTTTGTCGGTCATCATGATTCTCCCGTGCTGGAAATGTGCTAGTATCTCGCGTCAGTTGTTCTTGTAGGTTGGCCCTCCGAGGCCGACCATTCCCTCGACGGGCTCGGAGGCCCATCGTACTGCCAAAACCGAATGACGTGAGGTATTACTCCTCCAACTGTTCAACCTCTGCCTTGAGCCCGAGCACGGCATGTGCTTCGCGCCGGATAACCGCCGCCTGTAGCCAATCGTGCCAGTAGCGTACTCCATCGACGTCGGGGGTCGCCGGCACGGTAGATTGTCGAAAACGGTTCTCGGCGTTCTGGTACGCCTTCGTTGCTTCATCGCCATTGCCTAACTTGTGATGCGTCATGGCAAGCCAATACAGCGACTGGGTGTGCAAAGCCTCTATATACTCTGCGCCTCCGCGTCCATAGAACTTGCGTGATACCTCGAAATGCTGCACAGCGCTGTCGAAGCGGCCTGTGCGATACTCGTACATCGCCCGGACGAAGTGAGACCTATAGACCGTTGATTCGCTGAAATCCATCAGAGGTTCGATTCGTGCCAACTCTATGCCCGGGAGCAGAAGGGCGGCGTGAGCCGAACGTGCCGCGTAAGTCCCCGCGGCCTCGTTTCTTTGGCGGTACCACTGTGGGGAATCCTTGAAGCGATCAAGGTGGTCATTGCAGTATTCCTGGTATACCTCTGCGTCGCCGAGATAGGCGAGCAGCGAGAGGAGTTTGTAATGACGCCAGTGATTGTCCGTGCCGCCGTCGACCTCCTGTCGGTGCCGTCTAAGCACGCGCTGCCACCCTTCCTTTTCAGCCAGGCCAAATGGATCGACGTCGTTACTGCTATTGACGGTCAGGTCGCCCGGCGGGATCACCGGATCAGGCGGCTCCTTCGTGTCGGGCGGTTCCGTCGGGACGGGCGGATGGGGCTGGGCTGCGTTTGTGCGCGGCAGTGCCGGCCACTCACAGACGGGAAACGCGATTGCCTCACCGTAATACCGCCCCTTTTCCCCGTGATCATTCCACCTCGCCCCGAAGCGATAGAAGTAGGACTTGCCGTCTTTTATGACTGAACGCGTGTTGCCCAAGGCAAGGTAGTGCTCTACACCGCCGCTTGGCTGGCCGCGAAACCAGTTTGTGTACTCGAAGGGCTCTCCGGTCACCCACTGCCACGTGCCTTCCTCCGCCTCGTCGGTCGCACCCAACCAACAAACGTGATCTGTGCCGAAGTTCTCGTAGACGAAGACGTTTTCTTCGGAGGAAGTCACCGTTGCCAGATGTCCTTCTAGGCTTTCGCAATACTCCTTCGCCTCGTGCCACGACATCGGTACGTCGATTCGTTGGTAATAATGCCCGTTCTTTGGATTTAGAAGTGGATCAGTGGGCGGAAGCTTCTCCGTACTTGGGATCTCGCCGTGTTCGATCCGCGCCCACCACAGGTCCCTACCGCCTTGTCCGCGCGGACGGTCCGAGTCAAACAGCAGCGTCAGCCCGTCCGTGGAGAGAGTTGGACCACCATCACGAAAGTTGCTGTTGACCGTCGGGCCAAGGTTGACCGGCCTGCCGAATGACTCGCCCACCGATGCCCGCGTGCACATCCAAAGGTCGGCACGCATGACGCCGCCAAGGCGGTCCGAGCAGAACAGCAGCGTCAGCCCGTCCGCGGATAGCGTTGCACGGTAATCGCCGGAGCTGCTGTTGACCGTCGGGCCGAGATTGACCGGCCTGCCGAACGACTCGCCCACTGATGCCCGCCTGCACATCCACAAATCATTCGTGCCCTGCCCGCCCGGACGACGCGAGCTAAACAGGAGCGTCAGCCCGTCCGTGGAGAGGGCAGGGCTGACGTCTCTGGAGCTACTGTTGACGGTCAGGCCGAGATTGACCGGCCTGCCGAACGACTCGCCCACCGATGCCCGCGTGCACATCCACAGATCGCTGTCGCCCTCTCCGCCCGGGCGATCCGAGTTAAACAGGAGCGTTAGTCCGTCCGCGGAGATGGCGGGAGCGGTATCGTCGAAGCGGCTGTTGACGATCGGGCCGACGTTGACCGGTTCATGGATCACCATGCCGTTGGGCAAGCTGGTGGTGATGCGGGAGCGAGGGGCCCATGATGTGGGTTCTTCTGGCTCGGGCGGAGCCACGCGTACTGTCGTCACACGCTTGCCATTACGAGTGATTCGGACTACCTCGCGAAAAACCGTGTTGCCGTCCTTCTTCCCCTTTACCTCGAACAGGACGCCGATCGGCACCGTGATCTTCCTCACGCCGGCCCCGGTGAATATCACCTCCTCGCCGTCACCGCTGATCGCGATCTCGATATCCGGGTCGTTCGTCTCGATGATCAGTGTTCCCTGCGGAGTCCGAAGTTCGATCACCGTGGCCACAACACGTGTTAGGCCCGTGCCTTCCGTCACACCCATCCCGGCAACCAGCACCACGAGCGCCGCGGCTGCGCCTGCGATCCACCGTCGCCTGAGAAACCGATTCGGTCTCGAAGGGCCAGCAGCGGCCGGCGGCTTCAGCCGGGCAGGTTGGGGCACATCGGTGGGATGCTGCAAATGGGCCAGATGTCCGCCCAGAAGCTCGGCCACGTCGGATGCCGACTCGAATCGCTGGTCGCGATCCTTGGTCAACAGCCGGTCGATGATCTCGACCAGCCAGTCGGGAATGTCCGGGTTGATTTCGCGGATCAGCCGAGGCGTGTCCTCGCAGACGCGGCGCAAGGCGGCCATGGTCGAATCGGCCCGAAACGGCGAGCGGCCGGTACAACATGCGTACAGCACGCAGCCCAAGCTGAATAGGTCGCTGCGACCGTCCACGGGTTCGGCATGGGCCTGCTCGGGCGACATGTACTCGGGCGTGCCCGCCAGAACGCCGCTCTTGGTCAAATGCACGTCGTCCACCGCACGCGCCAAGCCAAAGTCGGTCAGCTTGACCCGTTCCACGCCGTTTTCCAGCAAGATGTTCGACGGCTTCACATCGCGGTGGATGATGCCTTGGGCGTGGGCCGCGGCCAAGCCCGAGGCGGCCTGCATGCCCACGCGCAAGATCTCCTCGAGCATCAGCGGACCATTCTCCTTGATCCGCTGCTGGAGCGAGACGCCCTCGACGTACTCCATCACCAAGATCGGCAACCCGTCGACCTCCTCGACCGCGTGAATCGTCGCCACGTGATCGTGGCTCACGGCTGCGGCGGCCCGGGACTCGCGACGGAATCGCTTGCGCGCTGTGGCATTGATAGCCAGCCGAGGATGTAGCACCTTGATCGCCACGACGCGGTTCAACCGGTGGTCGTGGCCCTTCAGCACGACCCCCATCCCGCCCCGTCCAACGACCTCGATCACCTCGTACGGCCCCAGTCGCCCAAGATGGTCCGGATCGTCCGACGGATCAAGAGAGTCCAGCGATAGGTCCTCGCTGCTGGCCGGCTCGCCGTCCGTTGCCTCGTCGGACAGTTCTCCACCGTCCTTCGGCCCCGTCCCTTTGGCATGAAGTGCCTGGATCACTTGTTCGAGGGCCGTATCCTTCGTGCGCAGCTCGCCGCCCAGTTCTCTGGCAACCTCCGAGAAGCAATCCACCTCGCGCATTAATTGTTCAAACCGTTCTTGACACGGTTCACAGTTCTCCAGGTGCAAGGCCATCGCCCCGTGGTCTTCCTCGGACAGGGTGCCTTCCACCATGACTTGTACGCGAGCCGTTTCGGGACAAGGATCTTTGTCGGTCATCATGATTCTCCCGCGCTGGAAATGTACTAGTACCTCGCGTCAGTTGTTCTTGTAGGTTGGCCTTCCAAGGCCGACCACCAGTCTCGACGGCCTTGGAAGGCCATCGTACTGACAATTCCAAATGACGTGAGGTATTACTGCTCCAACTGTTCAACCTCTGCCTTGAGCCGGGCCAAGACTCTGTTTCGGGCCGCGTAGACGGCTCTGACGGTCATCCCCAATGACTCGGCCACCTGTTTTATCCCTTTGCCCTCGACGTTTGTTTGCCAGAAGGCTTGCCAGGTCGAATCCTCGAATTCGTTGCGGACCCGCTCGGCGGCCCTCTCGAACACGCACTTGCGGAACTCGCATTCCAGGAAATTCTCCTCGTCGTCGCCCGACGGCTGCTGTTCGAGAACACCGAGCGTCCTGGTATCGCCGCTCCCTTGGGCTTGACGCCGTTGGCCGGCGATGAAGTCGCACAGTCGGCTGCGTGCCACGGACAACAACCAGCCTCGGAACGAACCACGTTCCGGATCGTACTCGAAACCGTTGATCGTTCGGGCGACGGTCTGAAGAACGTCCTGGGTCACATCGGCGGCATCCGCATTTTGCAGCCCACGACGGCGCGCGAACCGATACACCAGAGGCGCGTAGACATCGACAAACTCGCACCAAGCCTCGTCGTCCCGCGCGTCTCGGATGCGAACCAAAAGGCTCGATCGCGTCTTCTGGG
>JADHUC010000424.1 GCA_016784735.1 Pirellulaceae bacterium
GCATGGTCATGATCGACATGCAAGCTTTCACGCCGTGGCCTGCCGCATCGCCGAGCACCAGCACGACTTCATCCTCCTCCAAGTTAAAAACGTCGTAATAGTCCCCCCCGGCCATGACGACCGGCTTGTCCCCGACCACACGGATTTGCGATGGCTCGTAACGGGCGACAACCTTGTAACCCTCCGGCATCGGCAGATCGGTGGGCAGTACCGACTCCTGCAACTGCCGGACTGCTTCGACCTCTTCCCGCAATTTCTCGGCCACCACCTGCGCACGCCGGGCCTGCACCGACATGTGGGCGGCTTCCATGATCGACATCAGCAGGAAAATGAAATCACCGTTTTCGTCGCGCGAGATGAACGAGTGAAGTCCGTTCAAGATGAACTTCGCCACTTGACTGATCTCCCCCGACCGCCACGCCCCAACGATGGGAATACCTGGATGACACTGGCGGATTTTCTTGAACAACGGAAAGGCCGCCTCGTTGGTCGGGAAGCTCAAGGCAAGCAGGGCGGCGTCGAATTCCTCGGTACCCACCACGGCGTCCATCTGCGGGCCGTCATTGAACACGCGGGCGATGTTCTCGTCGATGTTTAGAAACGTGTCGATCAATTCCGCTTCGGCAAGATCATCCCATCCGACTAGAATTCGCATGACGTGAACCTTTCATGGACTAGGTCTTTCCCAACTGTTGAGTTTACTTGCGAGTATGGCCAGTGATCAAGGTAACTGCGAGAAATTCTGGGTGCTGTTCGCCAACTTGCCGGCGTCCTAAGATGTACCCAAGTCTCGCCAAAATCCCACGAAGGAGAGGAATCATGTACGCCGTCAGTGTTACCGTGCACGTCAAGCCCGATCAGGTGGATTCTTTTATCGAGGCGACTTTGGACAATGCCCGTAATTCGCGTACCGAGCCGGGCAACGTGCGATTTGATGTACTTCAGTGTGAAGATGATCCACCGCGATTTCTGCTGTACGAGGCGTATTTGAGCAAGGACGATTTTGCCAAACACCAGCAAACCGAGCATTATCTTCGCTGGAAAGAGACCGTGGCGGACTGGATGGCCCAGCCTCGGCAGGGCGTGAAACACTACAGCATTTTCTTTGGAGATGGCGAAGGTTGAGGTGCCCGATTGTTCATTCGTCATCGCCACCGGGGACTTGGCCATGGGCCGGAGGATCGCCGCCTGCCGCCGCTAGCACGACGCCGATCGCCTGCAACAACTCCCTTGCGCGGACGGGTTTTGCCACGTAGGCGTCCATACCGGCCGCCAGGCATCGTTCGCGATCGCCTTTCATCGCGTGTGCTGTCATGGCGACAATCGGTAGGTGGGTGCCGGTTTCCTTCTCCATGGCGCGGATGGCAGCGGTTGCCTCGATGCCGTCCAACTGGGGCATCTGCACATCCATCAACACAATATCGAACCGCTGCGTCGTCAAAGCCGCAAGAGCCTCACGCCCGTCGTTGGCTACGACCACCGTATGCCCGCGCCTTTCCAGTATGCCGATGGCCAGCTTTTGATTGACCAGGCTGTCTTCGGCCAGGAGCACCCGGAGCGCAGCCACCGGAGCGTACGGCTCGCCGGCAAGTGTCCCCGGAACCTCGTCCTCGGCGGCGGTGATACCGAGGGCCATCGCGAGCGCGTCGAACAACTCGGATTGCTTGACCGGTTTGAGCAGATACGCGGACACTCCCAACTGCTCGCATCGAGCAATGTCGCCGGGACGGTCTCCGGAGGTCAACATCATGATGATGGTGCTTCCCAGTTCGGCGTCCTGCTTGAGCATCTCGGCAAACGTAAAGCCGTCCGTGTCGGGCATGTTCGCATCGGTCAGCACCAATGGATATGGGTTCCCCGATCGTTGCGCCTGCAGCAACAGTGCCTGTGCCTCCCGCGCGCCGGTCGCCGACGAAGGTTCCATCCCCCAGTTGCGAAGGATCTCTTCCAGGATGCGACGGTTTGTGGCATTGTCGTCGACCACCATAACGCGCGTACCGGATATGCGTGCAAGCGAAACAACAGGCTGTTCGCCGCGGGCCGGTTGGAAGCGAGCCGTGAAGTGGAACCGGCTGCCTCGCCCGACTTCGCTCTCCAGCCAGATCCTTCCTCCCATCAACTCCACGAGCCGGGATGAAATCGCCAAACCCAAGCCGGTTCCGCCAAACCGCCTGGTCGTGGAGGTGTCTCCTTGTTCGAAGGCGCCGAAGATGACGGCCTGTTTGTCTTCCGGGATGCCGATGCCCGTATCCGTTGTGATGAAGTGAAGCAGCACCTCGTCTTCGGTGCGCGATTGCTGCTCGACCTCCAGAACGACCTCGCCCGCATCCGTGAACTTGACCGCATTGCCGACCAGGTTCACCACGATTTGCCTGAGGCGACCGATGTCGCCAATCAGTCGATCGAGCACGTCGGACTGGATGTGGCACACCAGTTCCAGGTCCTTCGCATGGGCTCGGAAGGCCAACGACCTGATCGCATCTCCCAGGCTTTCACGCAGTTCGAACACCGTCGGCACAAGATCCAATTTGCCGGCGTCGATTTTGGAGAAATCCAGAATGTCGTTGACGATCGACACCAACGCCTCGCCCGATCCCAGCACCATTTTTAGATACTCGCGCTGAGGTTGGTTGAGTTCCGTGTCGAGCACAAGCTCTGTCATGCCGATGATGGCGTTTAGCGGAGTGCGGATCTCGTGACTCATGTTGGCCAGAAAATCGCTCTTGGCCCGATTGGCCGTCTCGGCGGCTTCCTTGGCCGCCTGCAGTTGCACTTCGGCCCGTTTGCGGTCGGTGATGTCGCGCGAAATGCCAAACGTGCCGATCGTTTCGTCTTCCGGGTTGCGCAAGGGCACCTTGGTCGTGGAAACCCACGCCACTCGGCCGTCGGGCCACGCCTGCTCTTCTTCCTTGTCCACGACGGGCTGGCCGGTTTCCATGATCTTCCGCTCGTCGGCCATGTACTGCTGAGCCTGTTGCTCGTCAAACATGTCGGCATCGGTCTTGCCAATCGCCTCAGCCGGGTGCCCGAGACCGAAGTAGTCCGCCAGGGCTTTGCTGACGCGGATGAAGCGGCTGTTCGCGTCTTTGAAGTAGATATAGTCGGGCGAATTCTCCAGGAAAGTAGTCAGCAGGAAACGCTCGAACGCAACTTCGTCAGTCCTCTTGACGACCAGACGCTCGACTCGAGCCGTTTGCCCCAATAGCGTGTTTGCGTAAAAGGCTAGCATCACTGTAAGCACAAGCCCAAACCCCACCGTGACCTCCGGGATTACGCTTGTGCGAACGATCGGTGCAGTTTTCGTCGGAAAACACTCGATCGCCCACGTCCCGCCGGGCACATCCAGCGAAGTGAAGCGAATCAGTCCTTTCGCGTCGTCCGTGCCGGCAGCATGAATCCGCTTGTACTGCGTTTGCCGCGTCCGGGAATCGTAGGCGCAGGCGAACTCCCACCGCCTCGAATCCGACTCGCGCAGCACGTGAATATCAATGCCGTTGCCGAAGTGGCTCAGAGTGCCTTCTATCATCGCGTCAGCGCGAATTAGAACCGCAACGAAGCCCAGCAGTTTCTCGCGCCGGGTCGCGGGAGTATCCTCGGGAAGGACATTGTGGTACATCGGTCGAGCCACAAAGAAGACCATGTGTTCGCCCGCTTCGTCGGTCCAGGGGATCGGGATGCTGACGATCGGTCCTGCCGTCTCGAGTGTCCTTGTCAGGGTGCCGCCATAAATCGTCGTAGCTGCAAGATCGAGCCCGAGCCACTGCTTGTTCTGATCGAACGGTTCGGCGAAGTAAACGGGAAAGCAGTCGTCGCCATCGCCGTGCGAGGCGGAACCCGCATCGTCCTCCGACTGCGCGTGTTTCAGTTGATAATTCGCGTCTACCTGTTCCTTTCCAGTTTTCTCATGGGCGGCGCGCTCATCGGGCGTCACGCGTGGCATCCACAGGACCGCGAGAACGTTTTCGCGGCTGGACATGCACTGCTGGGCTACGATACGGAATCCGTCGAGAGTACCGGGCCCGGATTCGGTGATAAACCGTCCCGCGGAATACATCGCCACGACGTCCGAGCGAAATTGTTGCTCGATCGCCCGCACGCGCTGCTCCGCTTGTGTCTCTAATTCCGCTTCTTGCGTCTCCCGTCTCGCACGGACCAAGCCGTGTTCCTTCGCCAACAGGGCCCAGAATGCCGCGCCAGACACAGCCGATCCGGCAACGGCAATGAGCACCACCAGGAACACTCTAGACCGTCGTGATGTCCGTCGTAGCTGCGTGGACATGCGCAACCCCATGCGGCTTCTGCTAGGGCCGCAGCCGGCCGGCAAGAACGGGTCAACGCCGATTGACTGCGTGCCAGATTGTCCGCGGGAACTCGATAGCCGGTAAATGCCTGGTCTTGCCGAGGCTGTCTACAATTATGCTCTCAACAATAGCAGATACGATAGGCGTTGTCTGCGAAAATGGCCAAACGACCTGAAAAGTTGCCAAAGGATGCATCATTCGGTTCCCGTCTTGCGCCAAAGGCGAGATTCGAGCTGTGGGAACAGTTTTAGGGCGTTTTCGCGCATGATCTTGCGGCCGATCGCCTCGGCGTGTTCGATCCGCAGCTCGTCTCGCACGACCTTTTCGGCCAATGCCTCGGCTACCGAGCGACGAGTCAGGACGGTTGCCCCATACGTGCCTTCGGGATGAACGCAGTCCGAGCCCCACATGATGCGGTCGGCAGGGATCGCATCGAGCCACTCCTGGTACGCCCGCCGAGCCATGGAATAGCTGAGCGTCGGCAGCCAGCACGAATCCAGCCAGACGTTGCGGTAACGCTGGGCAATCACCGCGGATTCGCCTACCCAGGGAAAACCGCCGTGGAACAGGATGAACTTCGTTTTCGGATTGGCTGCGATCAAATCCACCAGCAGCATGGGATTCGAGCCTTGGATACGGGCCTGGCCGGTGTGGATCTGAAACGGCAGATTGTGTTTCGCACTGAGTTCGGTGATGTGCCAGAACATGAAATCCTCGAAGTCTTTCTGTTGGGCGTCAGTGACTTTCTCGCGAGGTTGACCAAACGCGATGGCGGCACGGGCTTTGGGGACTCGCTCGAAGCTCAGCGTACGCTCGTAGGCGTGGGTGGCTTTCAGGCACACGCAGCCTCGTTCAGCAGCGGCTTGGAAGATCGAGTCGATGACCCTCAGATAGTCGTCCAGCGTATCCATGGGCAAACCGTGCTTTTCTGCGAATTCGAAAGGATTATCCTTCTCGCCGGTGCGCGACGGGTGGCTGGCGCGGACCAGTGACGTGACGTTGAGCAAGGGCACGATGAATCGGTAGGGCGGAAATGCATTCTCCAAATCCAGCCGTCCCCAGTACGGATCGACGAAGGCCAATTCGATGTTGGCCTTCGCGGTGATCACGTCTTGGTACCACTTGTCGTCGGCATAGTTCTTCCCGATGCTCTGATTCAACTCACGGGCTTGTTGGTCGGTGATGGTGTCGAAGTCCACGTCGTACAAATCGCGCCATGCCGGAAGCAGGAAGCGATAGAAACTCGTGGCCCGGGCGTTTTCGAAGTCGTCTCTGGCCGATTCCCACCAAGTGTCGAAAGACCGATCATCGGGCCACGACGAAAGCGGGTTGGTCCAGGTGTAATACGTGCGACCGATGACGCTGTGGAGCGTGACGGCGGACCCGTCAGGCATGGCATCGGTCGGCATCATCTCAAACGGATTCAGGTGGGTGTGCGTGTCGACAGCAGGCGTTCGGTCAATCACGTCCCGGATTCGCTTGTAGGCTTCCGTAGTCTTGATGTCCTGTCCGGCTGCGGCGATCGCGACTGCGAGCAGGACAGCGACTGCGGCAAATGGCTTTAGCAACAGGAACGATCGACTGATCCACGGCTGCGGACTTCCGGTTTCGAATTGCCGACATTTTTGCATTTCTTCTTTCCCCTACAAAAAAAGGAGGACGGGCAAGACACATTCCCAAGCCGAAGCTCGGTATCGAGGAGAGTTGCGGTCTACGGTTTTGCTTTCTCTTTCTGATTCTCGTTTGCGAAATCCGCTGGCGGGATGCCTGCCACGATCCAGCACGTAAGTCGCCGCAGTGCCCAGCCTGCCGCGATGATAGCAGGGATGCCGACCAGCAGAGTCACAAACCAAGGCCCGGCTGCAAACTCATCTTCAGGAGGCCAGGACGCAACGAGATGTACCGGCACGGCGATCAGGCCAAACAGTCCCATCGCAACAGCACCCATCAGGAGAAGCACGGCCGGGAGCAATACGAGCGTGAAAATGCCACGCCGGAGGGTCTGATGGACAGCGGCACGCGACAGTACGCTGACGGCCCCAGCCCAGGTCGCGGTGGACGCCACAATCAGGAAAATCAGGATTACGAGAAACGATCCCCGCTGATCCAACACGAGCCTGGCGATAGCAAAGGAAGCCTGCAACAGCACCAGCAGCCAGAAAAAATCGCTCAGGAAGAACCGTGTCGGCGCGTGAAGCACGCGCACGGCCTCGGTGAACGGCCCAAGAACCCAGCGACCGGTCGCCCACAACGCGACCAGCACCACGGGTATGCAGAGAAGGAGGAAGCATCCTACGATCAAAGCTGTGGTAACTCCTCGGAAAGCGGTGCGTACTTCTGGCGGTGGCCAGGCCGCGCAAGCCAACCATGGTTCACCATCCTACCACGGCGGACCGAGAGGTCATATCATGGGCACGTTTTGTTGATGCCAAGGAGCCGGCAAACTTGCGATCGCAAAGGCGGGGCAGTAGAACAGGTAAGGGAGGCTGACCGGCGAGGTACCGCGTCACCGCGGCCAACACCGGGCACGTGGCGTCCGACGTCGTTTAACCCCGAGCCGAAGGCGACGGCCGTGGCGTGCCGCTGAGAACAGCCGTCGCCTTCGGCTCGGGGTTAAACGGTCCATCAACAAGCGTTTTGGATCAAGCAAATGAACACGCGACTAGCCGCTGCAGGTATCCTGACATTCGGTTTGCTTCTCGGCAATATGTCGGCCGAAGAGGCGGAAACGGAAAAGGCGATTCAGTTTGCCCGAGAAACCCTTGTGTTCGTCGAACGCAGCGCACCCCGCCCGAGACTGTCCGCAGAGCTTGCGGCCCTCGAAATGCGACTGACCGAAACACACGAAAGCGACAATGCGATTAGAGCCGACTTGCAGAGCGAGGCACGTGGACTGCGGCGGAAGATCATTCTCTCCCATCCGCTCTTGAACTTCGACAGACTGCTGATCAACAAGCGGCCACCGCCTGGATATTCGCATCAATCCCGTCAATACCTCGGCTGCTACAGCCTTCCAGGCCCGGGAATGGCAGTTCTGGACAATTGGAAGGACAAGCCCAAAGAAACGATTCTCCTGGAAGGCAAACTGCCGGTCGGATCGGTGTTGCATCCGGACCTGTCGTTCGACGGCAATCGAGTGCTGTTCTCGTTCTGCGATCATACAGAGCCAGATCCCATCCAGCGACGGTTTTTCATTTACGAAATCGACATTGATGGCACAGGACTGCGGCAACTGACCGGCACGGCCGACGACCCGCTGGCCGGGGCCTGTGGCCGGCAGACGGCGCTGATCGAAGACTTCGACCCTTGTTTTCTGCCGGACGGTGGCTTCGCGTTCGTCAGTACGCGATTGCAGTCGCACGTGCGGTGCCAGTACGGAGACCGCTACTTCGCCAACTTCGTGCTGTACCGTGCCGATGGCGACGGCTCGAACATCCGCCGAATCTCCTTTGGTGAAGCCCCCGAATGGGAGCCCAGTCTCTTGGACGACGGGCGCATCGTCTACACGCGCTGGGATTACGTCAATCGCCACGATACGTTCTTCCAAAGCCTGTGGGTTACCCGGCCCGACGGCGCGGCCACGGCGCACGTGTACGGCAATTACACAAGGAATCCGTGTACCACCGGTGAACCGCGGGCCATTCCCGGCTCGCACAAGATCGTCACCACGGCCATGGCGCATCACGGCTACACGGCCGGTTCGATCATCCTTGTCGATCCTCGCAAAGGCCAGGAAGGCGAAACGCCGATCACGCGGATTACGCCCGAAACGCAGTTTCCCGAAACGGAAGGCTGGCCGGAGGACGCCTACGCCACGCCTTATCCACTCAGCGAAGACCTTTTCCTGGTCGCCTACACGCCGAATCCGCTTGTGCGGGAAGGAAAGGTGCAGGAACAAAATGCCTACGGGATCTATCTGATCGACACGCTCGGCGGCCACGAACTGATTTACCGCGATCCCGATATGTCGTGTTTCTCGCCGATCCCGGTCCAGAAGCGTACCAAGCCGCCGGTCCTTCCATCGACGATGGAACAAGGCAAGGCGGCGGGCGTCTTCTACGTCGCCAACGTCTACGATTCCACGCAACCGCTTCCGTCCGGCAGCATCAAGAGTCTCCGCGTCGTCCGGCTGTTCCCACAGACGATCGAGACGCCGCCCAGTCGCGGCAAAGCAATCATCGACATGCCCAAACGCATCGAAGGGACGGTGCCCGTGAGCGACGATGGGTCGGTGGCCTTCCGTGCCCCGGCCGGCGAGCCATTGTTTTTTCAGCTTCTGGATGAAAACGGCATGGCCGTGATGACCATGCGCACCTTGGCCTACCTGCAGCCGGACGAAGTCGTTGGCTGCGTCGGTTGTCACGAACCACGCGCCTCGACCATCGGCCGTGTGCCCCTGCCTGCCGGTGTCGAAATCCACGATCTCAAGCCCCCGGCAGGGCCACGTTACGAAGGCGGCCTCAGTTTCGCACGCACCGTCCAACCCGTGCTGGATCGCTATTGCATTGACTGCCACGGACTGGACAAGACCGAAGGCGACGTCAATTTGCTGGGCGCCCTCAACAACGTCACGTTTCCATACCCAACGTGGCCGGGCCCCAACAAGATGATCGTCAGCCACGCCTACGAGTCGCTGATGAACCGCCCGGGATTGGTTGTGATTGCCCAACGTAACTTCGAAACTGATTTCAGCGTACCCAAGGACTACTTCGCCCACGCCGGCACTCTGGCGAACATGCTGTTGACCGGACATCCGGACGCCGAGGGGAAACGCCAAGTGACACTCGACCGGGAGAGTCTTCAGAGAATCTTCGACTGGCTCGACACGAACGCCATGTTCTACGGTGATTTTTCCTGGAACAAAGTAGAATGGCGCAAACCGTCGCCGGAAGGCGAGAAGGCGCTGCGCGAGCACATCCGCGCGACGTTCGGGCAGAAGCTGGCCGAGCAGCCTTACGCGGCGCTGGTCAACGTATCGGAACCCTCGGAGAGCCGCGTCCTGAAAGGTCCTTTGGCGACCAGCGCCGGCGGCTGGGGACAACACGAGAAGGGCGGCTGGAGCGACACCAGCGACGAAGGATACCGACGCATGAGCCAACTGGTCGAAGCTTCCATCGCTCCGGTCCAGTTCCACGACATCGCCGATACCTGCGGCCGTGAGCCGTGTCTATGCGACAACTGTTGGGTGCGGCAAACTCAGTAAAGCCGAAAGTTGATGGGAGCGTCTGGATGAACACATTGCGAGTTGCGTTTGCGTTCTGTTGTCTTTGGCTGGCGTTTGGAAACGCCGCCACCCTGGCCGATCCTCCTTTGTGTACCACGCACTTCTTCGACTGGTACGTGACGAGCGACCAGCGGCCACTGGAGCAGCAACAGCGTCTTTGGACGTATCGCGTCGATTGGCAGGCCTTCGGGATAACACCGGAAGAAATCGGCAACAGCGTGCACTACTACGAAGTCCAATTCCGTAAGATCCTCGACGCTGGATTCGACGGCGTCCACTACGAATGGCACAACAACAATCCCAAGCCACAATTCATCGAAGCCGCGAAGAAGGTCCAGTTGCCGCTGGCCATGTTTTACGACATGCAAATCCGTTTCAGCGGACGCCCGTCGTTCATCAAGCCGACGGACGAGTTCGCAAAACAAGCCGTACAAGACGTTTTGAGCTTCTATGGCAGTGTGCCGAAATCGCTTTGGCTGCACGACAGAAATGGCAAGCTCCCGATCGTTGTCTATGGCTATGCGTTCGATCGGACCGTCACCGATCCGAACCAATGGGACAAGTTCTACCGATCCATCATCACGGGTATCGAGGATGGACTCGGCGAGCGCGTGGTGTTTCACTGGACAAATACCAACACGCCGCAACAAATGTACGGCTTCCAGCACTTCCCGCAGATCCAAAGCTACATCTTCAACGAGGCCAGCGGCCAGACGCAAGCCAACGCGCACTGCGTCACGTTTGTTGTTCACTACGATGACCTGGGCGTGTCGTTTGCGCGAAAAGGCTCCCGAGCGAGACGATGGATCCGGAACGATATTCGCTACCTGCAGGAGGCGTTATGGCTGGCCAAGCACACCAATCCGGATCTGGTATTCAACTACGGTTGGAACGAATTATATGAAGGCGAACATCTGCTGCCCGACGGTCACTGGGGCACGTGGCGTTATGAGCTGGCGTCGGCAATGGTCAAGGCGATCAAGACTCAGAGCAAAGCCGACCTCCCGCGTGCGTTGATTTTCGTCGACGATTTCCTTCCCTCTTTGCACAACGCCCCGCCTGACAGGGCCGCGATGCTACGGCGTGAAATGAACCTGCTCACGCGACTGCGCAGCTTCGTCCCGCAGGCGGAAGTCGTACTACCCGGCAGCAAACGTGACCTATCGGACTACGAGCTCATCTTCAGCCTGAATATCGCGAAAGACAAAGACGAGGAAGAAGCGCTGGCCAAGTGCGGACAACGAGTCGTC
>JADHUC010000425.1 GCA_016784735.1 Pirellulaceae bacterium
CTTCCTCGCCCGAAAGAACCTGCCATGCATCGAATCCTCTGCACCGCCGTACTGCTCTGTGTCTTCTTGATGCCTAATGTGCACGCAGCCGATAGTCCGGTGCGTTTACCGCCGCGCGATCAGATCCTCAAGACGCTGCAGCCCGAACACCCTCGGTTGCTTGTCGCGCCGGACGACTTCACATCGCTCAAACGCCGTATCGCCGATACTCCAAGGCTTGCCGACTGGTACGCCGAAGTGCAGAAGCAGGCTGAGGAAACTCTGAAGAAGCCCGCCAATACATATCGAATTCCCGACGGAAAACGTCTGCTCGGCACCAGCCGCAGCGTGCTCGCACGCGTCTACGAATGTGCCCTGGTCTACCGCCTGGAGAGCGATCGTCGATATCTCGATCGCGTCTGGAAGGAACTGCAGGCAGCCGCGGCGTTCAAAGACTGGAATCCGAGTCACTTCTTGGATACCGGCGAAATGACCCACGCTTTCGCGATCGGCTACGACTGGCTGTACCACGATTGGTCCGAAGAGCAAAGAAGAACAATTCGCGAAGCGATCATTCGGCATGGCCTCACGCCAGGTTTGAAGTCCTATCGTGGCGAAGAGCGCTACGGCTGGTTCATCCGGACCGTTTCCAACTGGAACCAAGTCTGTAACGGCGGTATGACAGCAGGTGCCTTGGCCGTTGCCGACGAGGAGCCGGAAATGGCTGCCGAGATTGTGCATTCGGCTATCGAGTCCCTGCCGCTGGCGATGCACGAGTACGCACCCGACGGCGCCTATCACGAAGGGCCCGGATACTGGGGCTACGGTAGCAGCTACAACGTTTTGATGATCGCCTTTCTGGAATCCGCGCTCGGCAGCGATTTTGGCTTGACCGAGTTCCCCGGCTTCGACAACACTGTGCGATTCCCCATGCAGATGACCGGGCCGACGGGTCGAGTGTTCAACTTTGCCGATGCTTCCGCCGGTCGCCCCGGTCGCACGTTCGCCATGTTCTGGTTGGCCAACCGATTCAAACATCCCGACGTAGTTCGCTTTACCGAGCCCTTTGTCAGGCCGACGGCGTTGGATCTGCTCTGGTATGACCCGCAGTCGCGCAGCGGCAGTCTCAAAACACCAAACGTTGCCACTTACTGGCGCGGTGTTGAAGCGGTGAGCCTGCGTACTAGCTGGAATGATCCGAATGCATCATGGATCGCCTTCAAGGGCGACACGCCGGGCGTGAATCACGGCCAGGCCGACTTGGGCACGTTCGTTCTGGAGATGCTTGGCGAGCGATGGGCCGTCGATCTCGGCGCGGACAACTACAATCTACCGGGCTACTTCGACGGGCGCACGCGTCGCTGGTACTTCTATCGAAATCGCGCCGAAGGTCACAACACGCTGGTGATCAATCCGGACGATGGACCGGATCAAGTGATCGACGGCAAAGCCAAGGTGATCCACTTCGATCCGAAGGACGCAACGCCCGCCGCATTTATGGACCTGACACCTGCGTACGCCAAGCATGCCACGCGCGTCCATCGAGCGATCGCGCTGTTGGATGGCACTTTTCCAGCCGTGCAGGATGAGATCGAACTCAGAGAAACCTCAGACGTGTGGTGGTTCATGCACACACCAGCGAAAGTGTCGATCAATTCAAACGACCGCCAGGCAACACTCTCACTCGGAGACAAACAGATCGTCGCGCACTTGGTGGCCCCCGAAGACGCGCAGTTCACCGTAGTAGACGCTGCCCCCCTACCGAGTTCACCAACGGTGGATGGCCAGAAGGTGAACCGTGGTGTACGAAAACTAGCTATTCATCTAGAGGACGTTAAGTCAAGCTTCATCCTCATCGTGTTCACACCTGCCGGGGCGACGCCACCGCCCGACTTCCGTTCCTTGGATCGAGAATAGTCGGCGCGACTACGCTTCGGTGAAAAGAATGAGGCCCACGGATGGCATGGCGGTCCCACGGATAGAAGAATCTGTATTCATCCGTGGGACCGCCATGCCATCCGTGGGCCCTTCTCTTATGTCATACCTGCCCAGCACCGTCTCCTTCGATTCGTTGGATTCTGTCACTCTTTGGTGGTCCCTGGTTTCACGACTTCGACCCAGTGCTTTGTTTCTACTTCGAGGACATCGCGAAGCTGGTGTCGACAACTGATCCCGCAAGCGATGATCGTCTTGTCGTCGCGCATCGCCGCTCGCACGGCCGGAAACAGTCGATCTTCGCCCACCTGGCGTGATACGTCGTAGTGTTCGTAGCCGAACGATCCCGCCATGCCGCAGCACCCCGAGTCGACCTCTTCGCACGTGACATCCGTCAGACGTCCAAAATGATTATGGATCGCCGCAGTGCCGAATTCGGCTTTCTGGTGGCAGTGGCCGTGCAGTAGGAACTTGCTCGCCGACGATGCCAGCGGCGGGATCTTGCCGGCGGCAACTTCATCATCCAGGAACACGTCAATCATCTTGACGCACGACGCGACGCGACGGCCCAATTCCTCGTCGTCGATCAAGTCGGGCAGGTCGTCGGCCAACGCCGAGGCGCACGACGGTTCCAGGCACAGGATCGGCAGTCCCTGACGCGCGAAAGCGTCCAAGTTTTCCATCGTCTTTGTGCCGTCACGTTTCGCAGCCCGTACAAGGCCCTTCGAAAGCCGCGGACGCTGACAGCAGCCTGCCTTAGCAAGTATCACCTCGTAACCGCACCCTTCGAGCAGTTCCACGGCCGAAAGGCCAACATGCGGCTCCATGTAGTTGGCGTAAGTGTCGTCGAACAATACGACTTTGCCCAAACGGCTGCCGCCGGCTCCGTTCGATGGAGTCCTCTTCCGTTCTCGGTCTCTTAGGAGTTTCGCAAGCGGACGTGTCGCGAATCCTGGCATCGGTCTGCGGCGATCAATGCCGGCGATCCTCTCCATCATCCACCCGTAGCCCGGCAGTTTCGCGGCTAGGTTCGCCAAGTGTGCCAGAGGTCCCGCGACTCGTCGCGCCGTATTCGGCATGTTGCCAACCAGCTTGTATCCCAGCGGCGTCCCGTGATCGTCGTGGTGCATTTGCAGGACGTCGCTCTTCAGACGCGCCATGTCAACAGCATTGGGGCATTCGCTCTTGCACGATTTGCAGGCCAGACAAAGCTCCAGGACTTGCTTCATGCGGTCGCTGCTCAAAGCGCCCTCATCCAGTTGTCCCGACATCGCCAAACGCAATGCGTTTGCCCGGCCTCGGGTGGTTGCCTCCTCGTCGCGCGTGGCCATATAGCTGGGACACATCGTGCCTTCGTCCAGTTTACGGCACGCGCCCACGCCATTGCACTGTTCGACGGCAAGCTGAAATCCGCCTTGGTCGCGATAGTGGAACAAAGCGGGTACGTCGGCCGGCCGGTATTGGTCGCCGTAACGCAGATGGCTGACCATCGACGGCGTATCGACAAGTTTGCCGGGATTCATCAGATTCTGCGGGTCGAACAGCCGCTTGGTCTGCCGAAACGCTTCGAGCAGCTTTTCCCCGAAAGAACGTGGGATGAATTCTCCGCGAACAAGCCCATCGCCGTGTTCGCCGGCAAATATGCCTTCGTACTCGCACACCATATCGAACGCATGATTGGCGATGTCCACCATCTTCTGGCGGTCTTCCGGCTTGTGCAGATCGAGCACCGGCCGGAAGTGGATCACGCCGACGCTGGCATGAGCGTACAAGCTGGTCGGTACGTTCAATTCGTCGCAAACCTTCTGCAATCGTTCGATGTACTCGGCTAATACCTCGACCGGCACGCAAGCATCCTCGACAAACGCTTGCCCTTTTGACGGGCCTTTGACGTTTGTGATCAGACCCAGTCCCAGCTTCCTCACGTTCCATACATCGGCCTGCCCTTTCTTGTCGGTTCGTACAGGCCACGCGTACCCGATGTTTTGTTCTTTCAGATCGTCAACCAGTTCGGTAATCCGTCGAGCGGCCTCCGCCTCATCATCGCCGAACACTTCGATCAACAACACCGCCTCTGGCTGACCATCGATAAAGGTGGCCATGTCGCGAGTCGTCGCGTTGACGACAGCTTCGCCGAGAACCGATTGGTCCAGCAACTCGACGGTGCTGGGATTGTGGCGAAGGATCTCCGGTACGTGGCGCAGCGAATCGATCACGTCGTCGAAATGGACCACGGCCAGCGCCGTCGCCGTGGGAAGCGGTGTCAAGCGGACCTTGGTTTCCAGCAGTACGGCCAGCGTCCCTTCGCTGCCCACGATCAAGTTGGACAGATTCCAGGTCTTGCGTCCCGACAAGTTGCGCCCGCCGATCGGACCCGTGTAGCCCGCTCCGTCGACGAATTCGTCCAGGTTGTAGCCAGAAACGCGGCGCATGACTTTCGGATAGCGTGCCAGGATTTCGTCACGATTCTTCTCGACAATCTCCTTCACACCGCGGTAGATCGACGCCTCGGATGAATCGCCCTCTGATCGGCGATCCCAGTCGTCATCGTCCACCGCCTCCAACTCCATCACGGTGCCGTCGGCCAGTACGACTTTCGAGGAGATTACGTGATCGATCGTTTTTCCGTACACGATGGATCGCGTGCCCGAAGCGTTATTGCCGATCATGCCGCCGACCGTGGCCCGATTGGCCGTTGCGGGATCCGGAGCCAAGTGCAGTCGATGCTGGGCAAGCTGCGCGTTCAGCCGGTCGCGAACGACGCCGGGCTGCACGCGAGCCCAGCCTTCGTCGACATTCACTTCCAGCACTTGATCCATGTACTTCGATACGTCGACGATCATACCCGTGCCGAACGTTTGGCCCGAAAGCGACGTAGCGCCACCGCGCGGCGTAATTGGCAGACCGAACTGTCCGGCTATCTTGACCGCCTGGACGCAATCCTCCTCGTCGCGAGGCACGACAACGCATGCGGGCATCATCTGATAGTGGCTTGCGTCGGTCGCGTGCAATCCGCGACTCATCTGGTCGAAGTACACCTCGCCGCGCACGGTCGATCGAAGGGTCTGTTCGAGTTTCGGGACGTCAATGGGGCCTTGGGGCTGGTCGAGGGGCATTATGTTGACTTTGGTTGGTAGTTCGATTCTTGTCGAGCGTGTGGCGGAGGATAGAACCACTGCGATGGAAACCACTTTTGTAGCAGATTGGCCCGGCGAGCGTTAGGATGGTCGGCGCTCAGAACTCAGTACAGAGTACTCAGTACCCAGTACACACCTGTTGTGTCGTGGTCTCACGACCGCGACACCCGCACGACCGTAGGTCTCCACGAATCAAGGGAGACCTGCGGTCAGGCCGGTGAGCCGGTCGGGAGACCGGCCCACAACCAGTACCCAGTACTCTGTACTCCGTACTCGCGATCCGGCCTCGCCCCTCAGTCCGTCGGCTCAATCACTCGCCACTCGAGAATGCCGCCGGAGAACTCTTCTTGGAGTTGGACCTCGATACGCAACTCCGAGGTTTCCACGGCATCGAACGTGACCTTGTTGAATTGGTCTTTCTCAACGCCGTACTCGCCGGCACCGCTGACCGGTTTCCATCCGCCGCCTTCTTTGTACAGAAGCTGCCACGAAACGGGCGTACGGCATTGGCCGCGGCCTGTGTCGTCGAACCAATAGACCTCGACGCCCGCGACGCGTTTCGGCTTGTCGAAGTCGTACTGGACCCATTCGGTCGTACCTCGGTGGTCCCACCAGGTGAGGCGGGGGATGCTGTGATCATTCGAGTTGCGCGGGAGCAAGTCGTCGCCGAGCGCCGTCACCGTATCACTGTGCCAAACGTGAGATGCCGTCGCTGGAATCGGCTCCTTCGGGCCAATCCACTCGTGTGCGTCGGGCCCATCGCCGATGGTTGGGAATGCCGATATCCGCAGGCGTGCGGCGCCCATCGGGATCAGAGTAACCGTCTCGATTGGCTCGTCCGATTTGGCCGGGCTCGGCTGGACCTTGCCGATCAGACCCAGATGGTCCAGCTTCCAGTCCGGGATGCGTTTGGCCTTCGTCCGTAACTGCACGGGTACAGCGCCCGCCTCGAAGGGCTGGTTCGATTCCGGCCATTCGGTTTTGGCAAAAACGAAGGAAGACGTCGGATCCTGCTCGTCGAGCACCAATCCATAGTTCCATGGCGTTGTCGGATGGATCTCCCAAGCCGGCCATTCTTCGGTGCCGCCGGACTGCACATAACGCTCGCCGATCTTCAGCGAATACGTCAGCGGCCCGCGGTCCACGGAAACGCTGCTCTGGTTCTTTTCCCACGTCCTTAACCGAACGGTCATCGGCAAGTGTAGACTAACCGTGTCACCGTCCTGCCAAACACGGTCGATCTTTAAGAACACGCACGGTATTGTCATTGCCTCGACCGTTTGCCCGTTGATTTCGAGTCTGGGTTCTTCGCACCAGCCGGGTATCCGCAGATACAGTGGGAACTGCACTTCCTTCGACATAGACAAGGAAAATGTGATTGCCTCGTCAAATGGGTACTTCGTGTCTTCAACGATCGTCACTTCGGTACCGTCGCCGACTTTCGCCGTGACCTTCGATTCGGCGTACAGCACCGCGGCCAAGCCGTTGCCCGGCGTCGCCAGCCAGAGGTGTTCGGCATAGTAGGGCCAACCGTGTCCGTAGTTGTGTTGGCAGCAGCGGTGAGCGTGTGGATTCATGTGCAGCATCGGGCCGCCGTTCTGGAAGCCGGGCGACTTGCTGCGCGCATCACTGAGCACCAGATTCGGTGCCGTCAGATATCGCAACCCTTTCGAATCGGGCATCAAGCAGGCTGGCAACGTGTTCAGTGCCGCGTCTTCACAGCGGTCGGCCCAGATCGGATCGCCGGTGATCGCCAGCAGCGTTTCGTCCGACAGCATCTCTTCCACGACGCCGCAAGTCTCGATGGCCTGACGGGGGCCGACGTAGCCGGGTCTTGCGTTTTCATCGGCGCCGAACACTCCGCCGGGGACCTGACCATAGATCGACCGCACGTGCTGATAGTTGCGTTCGGCTGCGATCAAGTGCTTCGGGTCTTTCGACTGCATGTAGAAAGTCGCCGGCCCGCCAAACGCCTGTCCGATGTTGACGTTGTGCCAGTTGATCACGCCGTCGCTCCAACGCGCCGTGTTGCGATGGACCTTCTCGGCCAGTTCCAACAGCCACTCGTCGCCCGTCCGGTTGTACAGCCAATAGACGCTGAACAGATTGTCGGCTGCTCGCATCTGCTGCCAGTACGGCGGCAGGAAATCCTCGTCCGCAACGGTCAGCTCCCAGCGGAAGTATCGCTTCATCAATTCCAGCACTCGTTCGTCGCCCGTGTACTCGTGGTACGACTGCAGGACGAACAGCATGACCATGTTGGGCCACAAGTCATACTTGCCGCTGGTGCTTCGGACCGTACTCTTTCCGCCCATGTTTCCAAGCGGACCGAACCAACCGTCTTCGCGCTGGCTCTTCAGGGCCGCTTCGATCCAGATTCTCGCTTCCTTGATGATGCGTTCGTCGCCCAGCAGGTAACCCGTGTCGCCGAAGCCTTTCAGCCAGTACGGCACCTCTTCCCAACCGTTGCGTCCGCCGCCTGTTGGGTCCAGCCACGCGTTGTCTTCCTTGACGAGAAACCGGCTGATTTCGGTCAGATGCCCGTGGAACCCGTCGGCTTGAAGCTGCAACTGCTTACGCACCCAGCCTCGCGGTTCGATGGCGCCAATCGGCAACTTCATCAACGGACTGGGCAGCAACGGCTCGCGATTGCCGACGTAGAAATCGTTCTTCGACGACGTGTCAGGAATCGGCATGACCGCGACTTCGCCGGCCAGCGACGAAGTCGTCGCAGCCAGAATCGCGACGAAAGAAAGGACCGTTAGAAAGGTTCTCATGGTGATTGTCTCCTTGTAATCCCAGCGGTTACACAATGATTTTGCCCAAAAATGATTTTGCCGTTTTCTTTTTCGGGCAAAATCATCTGTGGGCAAAATCATTGCGAATCACCCGTATTGGGTTTCTTCGGCAGGACGCGATTGGCTTTCGTCCGTCATGATCCAGCTCCTTGTGCAATACACTGGGCCAAAGCATACGATATCAAAAGGCCGCCCCAGTCGCCAGAATCATGTCGTCAACAAGGAAAGCTCATGGATCGGCGACAGCCGCGATCACTCGCTGCCACAGTTCCTTTCCGCCGATAGCATTAGTCATGATTACGATGCCGCGGCCTCGTTTGCGGTCGAATTCGCAATAGCAGCGAAAGCCGGTCCCGTTCGAGCCGCCGTGGTAGATACGGTCCCCGCTGGCAGTCTCGTTGATCGCCCACGCGAGGCCCCAGTAGACGGTATCACACACGGTCTTGCCGGATCGGGTGATCGGTTCGCGGCCGGTCGCCTTTGTGGTTCGCGTTAGCATGGCGTCGATGGAATCGCCGCTCAACGAATGATCGGCCGATCGGTCCTCCTTGACAATCTCGACGAGGTACTTCGCGTATTCCAACGGCGTGCAGTACAGCGAGTAGCCCGCGTTAGCGTGACGAAAAAGCGAACGATTCTCCTTGACTTTGCCGTCGCGGTCATGGCCGGCGGCGGCCAGCTTGTCGTAGCGATCCTCCCAAACGTAGCTGCTGATCGTGATTTCCAGCGGCTGGAACAGATTCTGATGGACGTATTCCCTCCAAGGCGTGCCGGTGATGTGCTCGACGACCCGCTGCAAATACAAGAAACCTTCGCCGGAATAGCTGAATTTCGTACCGGGCTCGAACTGAACCGGCAGCGGGCCGCCGCTTCGCCAACCGCCGTCGCGCCAATTCGGAAAGCCGCTGGTGTGCGAAACCACCATGCGAGCCGTGATGCGTTTGTGAAGCGGCTCGTCGGGCAGATAAGGTTCGTCGAGATACTCCGTAAGCGGCTTGTCCAAGTCCAGTTTGCCTTGCTCGACCAGCTTCAACGCAAGATAAGCCAACGGCGTCTTGCTCATCGAACACGCCTCGAACACGGTCGTCCGGTCCACCTTGTCCGTGCCTCCGGCACGCAGCACACCGTATTGACGGTCCCAGGCGATTTGACGATCGTCGATTACGGCTATCGACACGCCGGGAACGTGATACTCGGCCATCAACTCGGGGACAAGCTGATCCAGCGTTGCCTGGATCGAATCTGATCGCGACGGCGGGGGCGTCACGTGTTGACCCTGGGGCATAGCAGTGTCTTCGGCCGTGGTGTACGCTGGCAGCAGAGCCGCGAGCAGGAAGGAACCGAACAAAGCCCGGCTCGAGGTCACGAAGAGAGTCATCTACAACCTTCCTCCCATTTTTCGAACGTTCTGTGACAGTGGCACCAGTATACAGCATTTCACAAACCTTCTTGTCAGAATCGGAGAGTCTACGATGAACGCGATCGACGTCATCAGAATGTCACTCGACCAAAGCACGGCCTGGGTGATGGAACTGATAGTGGATATGAAAGACGCGCCCATGACCACGCCGACGCCCGACGGCGGGAACCATCCGCTTTGGATTCTGGGCCACGTGACGTACAGCGAGGCGGAATTGCGCGACGAGTTCATCTTTGGCAAGCCAAACCCGCTGGCCGAATGGAAGGATATCTTCGGCCAAGGCAGCCAGCCGTCGGCCAACGCGAGCCAGTATCCGCCGTTCGAAGAAATCCTGGCCAAATTCGCCGAGGTCCGATCCGATACGCAGAAAATGCTGGAGACGATGTCGGACGATGATCTCGACCAGCCGAGCAAAGTGCCAGAGGAGGCAAAGGAATTCTTTGGCACGGTCGGCCAGTGTCTATCGGCGATGCCGCTGCACCTTGTCTTTCACGGCGGCGAAGTCGCCGACGCCCGACGAGCCGCCGGGCGCCCGCCGCTGATGGGATGAGAGATACGGATTTACCACATGGTGATTCGCATGGACCAAGAGAAACGACGAAACGAGCTCTACGCCTTGCTCGGGGATCTGCCCGATCGTGACCACCCCATCTCGGCCCAGAAGGTAACGGAGACCGAGTTTGGCGGATACACGATCGAGGAGCTTGTGCTGGATCTGAACGGCATCGAGTCGGTACCGGCGTATTTCGTCAGGCCCACCGAGGTCTCCGGGCCCCTTCCCTGCGTCGTGTACAACCACGCCCACGGCGGCGACTACGTCTTGGGCAAGGATGAACTGCTTGCGGGGCGAGCAGAACTGGCGAAGCCGCCGTACGCAGAAGAGCTTACACGGCGAGGCATTTCGGCTCTGTGTATCGACACCTGGTTGTTCGGCGAACGACGTGGCCGAACGGAGTCCGAACTGTTCAAAGAAATGCTATGGCAGGGCAGGGTTCTGTGGGGCATGATGGTTTACGACAGCCTGCGAGCCGTCGACTATCTGGTCTCGCGTGCGGACGTAGACTCCGACCGCCTCGCCACGATCGGCCTTTCCATGGGCAGTACCATGGCGTGGTGGCTTTCGGCGCTGGACGCTCGGGTGAAGGTCTGCGTTGATCTGTGCTGCTTGACGGATTTCCATGAACTGATCGAGGCACGCGGCCTGGACGGACATGGCATCTACTACTACGTCCCTTCGCTTCTGAAGCATTTCACCACGTCCGAGATCAATGTTCTTATCGCCCCGCGGCCTCACTTAAGTCTTGCAGGCAACTGCGATCTGCTCACGCCGCCAAGAGGTTTGGATCAGATCGACGCCGCTTTGACCAGCGTCTACGCCGAGATGGGTTGCGCGGACAAATGGCAGCTTCGACGCTACGACATCGGCCATTTCGAGACGGCCCAGATGCGGGCCGAGGT
>JADHUC010000426.1 GCA_016784735.1 Pirellulaceae bacterium
CTCGTTATGCTCTGGTGATCGACGGGACAAGCTTTATGTCATCTACCACGTTTGGTATTTGACATAAAGGTTGTCATTTCGGACACAAAGGTTGTCACGCTTTGACATAAAGGGTGTCACGAATTTCGGCAGTGATTCAATTGAAGAACGGTCGTTCGGTCGTGCCGCTCACTCCGCAGCAATACGAACGTGCAGTCGTGCGGTGGCTGTCAGGCCGGTTTTGTCTTCTCGCTGCACCCGGAAAAGATAGTGACCCGGCTGTTTGAACGTGTGGTGAGTGACCGCGTATCCGTCTTTCGCCTGGGGATCTGCGTTGCCATCCGATTTCACACTGACCGGCGGACTGCCGTCTCCAAAGTCCCACACTTCGTTTCCGTTCTTGGCTCTGGGCGTGACGGTGTTGTTGTATCCCCTGTTGACCCATGCTCGTCGTCGTTTCGGCGTAACAGCGGAGACTTGCCTCTGCGTCGGCGGTGCTACCGTCGAGGTCGTTCCGGAGGCCTGCAGCGCCGTCACCCTGCAGCGCGTCGAACAGCTTTCGATCCAAGTGGGAGACGTTGTCACCTGCCGTAATCGATACCAAGGGAAGATGTTCGAAATCAACGCCGGCCCCACGTTGGACCGTCTGCACTATGTTTCGGCCGGTATGGTCAGCTTTGCCCGTGGGCTGAACGACACGCCAAAGATCGCCGCATTGCTGGTGCTCGCTCCAGCGATCGGGCAATTTGGCAGCGTGGCGCTAGTCGGAGCGGCGATCGCAGTCGGCGGCATCATCAGCTCACGACGCGTGGCCGAGACGATGAGTCAGAAGATCACTGCAATGAATCACGGGCAAGGGTTCACTGCCAACTTCATCACGAGTTTGATCGTGATTGGTGCCAGCCGGCTAGGCTTGCCAGTATCGACGACTCACGTCAATTGCGGATCGCTGTTCGGAATTGGCTCCGTAACCCGTCAGGCGAACTGGAGCATGATCGGCAGGATTCTCGGAGCCTGGTTAGTCACTTTGCCGCTGGGTGCTGCGCTCGGCGCTCTCTTCTACTGGCTGGTCAGTGGACTTGGATAGTCATCATCGAGGCTTCTCAACTCCAACGGAGGTCTACCCTCTTTTGATGGCGGACGTGTTTTGTGTCCAGGGTTTGTACTTCCAAGGTCGCCCCGTTGTCCTTTAACAGCATTCTTATCCAGCCCACGGCTTCTTTGGGACCGAATGTGTACCCAACCGGAGGCATGGAAACGAAGAACACGTTTCGCGACTTGAAGATCTGAAATTGGTGCATGTGGCCAAACACGACCGCCTTGACGTGTGGTCTTGCGTGGAGCAAAGCGAGAAATCGATCCGTGTCTTCCAGGCCGCCCGTGAATCCCCGGAAGGGGTCCGCGCTGGGAACGATGAAGTTCTCTTGTCCAGTGTGTTGTCGATATTCATCGCTCGGATTGACATTGTGATGAAGTACCACAACGGCTGGTTTGTCCGATTCAGAATCAAGCACGGCCTCGAACCACGCTAGTTGTTCCTTGCCAAGTCTTCCCGGTCCCTTCACCGGTCGATCAGGAGTTTGCATCGTAAGCGAGTCCAACAACACAAGATTCGCGTGCTGAGATTTCAACACAGAGACATGGCGGTTCTCCAGCAGAAGACGGTCGTCACTTTGAGTCTGCTCTCTAAACACGTTGGAGAAGTTGTCGCGATGATCATGGTTGCCCATTGCCAAGTGAATCGGAATCGTGTCAAGCAACTTCAGCTTGCGAGCCAGCAGTTCATATTCTTCCTTCCCACCCACATGCACGCAGTCGCCGCTCAAGACGAGCCCCGCAGGCCTTTCCGCAGACGCCAGCACTTGACGAGCAGCCCGCTCGAAGTTCGTCGCCACGAGAGTTGCCCGCTTTTCCATGGCCGTTCTGTTGTTGTCGTAATGCTGATCAATCGACCGTTGGGACAACAGATGCGTGTCGGAAATCAGCGCCCAAGAATTTGGGTTCACTTGAGAATCAGAGCCAAGCAAGTCGGAGTGTCCCAACCCTGCAATCGCCGACGCCGATACAGCGAGAAATCGACGGCGTGACACGGGCAAGAGATGTGCTGGCATGGCGTGACTCCTGGCGGACGAAAACAAATCTGTTGGTGATGGCAGTATACCTGAAGCTGGAGCACGCCGACGTCAGTTCCGTGAGGCACGGCGGATCGGGCAACAACTTCATGAGTCTTGCGTCGGGCATGCAAATGCTTGGCGGACCGCTAGACAAGGCCATCAGCGCGTTCCTTTCGGACCTTGAGGAGCGTGGACTGTTGGAAAACGTGTTGCTGGTAATCACTGGCGAGTTTGGACGCACGCCCAAGATCAACAAGAACGCAGGACGCGATCACTGGGGTAGTCTCAGCACGCTCGCTTTGGCGGGCGGCGGGTTGGATTCAGGACAGGTTCTTGGTCAAGCCGCGCGCAACAACGACGTTCCCCACAGTGATCCCGTCGGAGTTGAGAACCTGATGTCCACGATTATGAACATCTTGTTTGACGTCGGACCGACAAACGCCACCGAACGACTCGGCGATTTCGCGGCGCAATCGCGTCCAAAAAGGGCAACTCGCCGCGTGGAGGAACGGAATAGCGCCCCCAAATCGCTGCTAACCAGAGACTGTCTTTAAACGAGGCTGGCGATCGGCTGGCCGTCGATGAGCATCGGCGTGGGCCGACCGCTGGGGTCCTGGAAATGTGTGTCAGCAGCTATGCCGAGGACGTGAAAGACAGTGGCCATCAAGTCCTGCGGAGTAACAATAGCGGACTTCGGAAACTCAGCCTTCGGCGAAGATTCTCCGATGACTTGGCCGACCTGCAGGCCTCCTCCTGATAACGCCAGAGTACTCAGGCGTCCCCAGTGGTCGCGTCCGGCTCGCTTGTTAATGCGCGGTGTGCGGCCGAACTCACCCGATACAACAAGCAGGATGTTCTGGTCCAGACCTCGTTGGTAGAGATCCTCGACGAACGCGGAAACGGCCCGATCGACTTCCGGGCCGCGTTTGTTCATGCCACCCTTGACGTTGCCGTGCATGTCCCAGCCCTGGAGTGAGACTGCGACGAAACCACATCCGGCCTCGCACAGCCGCCGAGCCGTCAGCATCGAGGCGCCGAGTCCGTCGCCGTACTTTTCGACAATCGCCGGGTCTTCCTGCTGCAGGTCAAAGGCCTGCGTGCCGTTGCCGAGGATCAAGTTAAGGGCCTGCTGATTCAGCCCGTCGATACCTTCCATGATTCCGCTGGCATCGGCTTCCCGCCGCAGTTGATCGAGTCGCTGCAGCAGTGTGCGACGGTCTTCCAAACGCGGCACTTTCGTCGTGAGGTTCATGTTGTCGCGAGCCGGCCCGCTGGGCGTGAATGGCGCATAGGCCTTCCCTAGCCAGGCTGGTCCGGGGATACGCGGCGCATCTGCATTGAAGCCGATGCGGCCCATGAGAACGTAGGTTGGCATTCCGGTGACGGAGTGATTGGGGCCGCGTACTCGAGATGCGATGGATCCCAGCGACGGACGGTCGGCATTGTGTGCGTGTCCCGTGTTAACCCAGAAGGCGGCTCGATTATGGCTGCTCGTCGGAACGCTGAACGATCGAACGAAAGCCATCTTGTCGGCCTGCTTCGCGAGTGCTGTGAAGTTGCCGCCGAGAGTCACTCCCGGCATGACGGTTTTCACTTCACCGGTAACGCTGCGGAATTCCGCCGGCGCGGTCATCTTTGGATCAAATGTTTCGATATGTGTTGGGCCGCCGTTTAGCCAGAGCCACACAACGGATGCGTTCCTGGCCGCAACTTGAGTCCCCCCCGCGGCTCGCGCTGCCAGCAGACTGGATAGGGTCAGACCGCCGAGACCCAGACTTCCGACCTGCAGGAAGCTCCGTCGTGATAAGCCCGCACAGTTGCGCTCCTTCTCGCCGAAACAGATTTTCAACATGAGATTTCTCCGACAGCGGATGGAGGTGGCGGGTTTTCGCATCAGTCAGATTTGATGTATCCCACTTATATCACGTTTCGTTCCTTGCTCACAACATGAACGCCCCTGGTGCGGCGGAGAGCGCTGCCCGCTGGTCGAAGTAAGTTCACGGTATGGCACTAAGTCCTCTGATTGGTCAAACTTACAGACATGCTGCGGACTCCAATCAGTCGACGCCGTTTGTTTCAAGCCGTTAGCGCGGGCGTCATGGGTCATAGTTTGCCCCAGTTGCTGGCTCTCGAGTCGACAGCGGGTACGGCACAAGCGCAAGCCAAGCAAGTGCTGGTCGTTTATGAAGAAGGCGGCATCAGCTAGATGGATACCTGGGATCCGAAACCGAATGCCCCGGCCGATCATTGCACACCTTATAAACCGATTGCGACGAATGTTCCCGGCGTGCATTTCTCGTCCCTGATGCCGCTGCTCGCACGGCAGGCGGACAAGCTGGGGGTGGTTCGCTCGATGACGACTGCCGAGGCTCCTAGTCACCCCAACGCTTGCGAGGAATTCTTCAAAGGCTATCCGTTCGATGCGCCCTTCGACTTTCCAGACATTGGCTCGGTCGCGGTGCACACATTGGGTAGTGAGTGCCGCGAGTTGCCGGGGTACATCTTTTGCCCCGGCATCAACATGCCCAACCACGTTACCAGTACTGGGTTCTTGCCCGCCAGTCGTGCTCCCTGGAAGCTGGGCACGAAGAACCTGGGGGAGAATCTCGCTGATCCAACATGGAAGGTGGCGTCGCTCGCGCCGCAGCCCGGAACGAACGGTCAGCGTCTGGAGATCCGACAACAGCTCCGCGACGGCTTGAACGGGGCCGCGTTGAGTAGACTCGATGCTGCTCAAGCGCTCGAGAGTTACTACGAGAATGCCTTCGATTTGCTGACTAGTCCCCGCGTGCACAAGGCCTTCGACTTCTCCCGCGAACCCGACAAGATCCGCGACCGCTATGGGCGTGATCACCGCGGTTGCTGCTACCTGCTGGGTCGCAAGTTGATCGAGGCGGGTGTGCGGTTCGTAACCGTGACCGTCATTCAGCCACCCGAACACGTCGAACGTCCCGGCTACGGACAGCCGAAAGGTGTGTTCCTCAATTGGGATCATCACGAAGGCATCTATCAAAACGGACCCTGCGGGGGGCCGCAGGCGATGCGGAATCAGGAGCGTTATGGTCTGCCACATCCGATCATGATGCCCAGTCTTGACCGTTCGTTGAGTGCGTTGGTCGAAGACATGGATGCTCGCGGGCTGTTGGACGAAACGCTGGTCTGTTTTGTCACCGAGATGGGACGCACGCCGCGAATCAATAAGTGGGGCGGCCGCGACCACTGGGGGCGAGCCATGTCGATTGCCTTTGCCGGTGCTGGCGTTCCCGGCGGCCAAGTGATCGGGGAAACCAACCGGGACGGAGGCGAAGTCGTCGAGTCTCGCTACACGCCGGCCGACTATGCCGAGACGATCTATCGCAAACTTGGCATCAACACGGCAGCTCGGCTGCGAAGACCAGACGGGCGTCCGATCGACTTCACCGACAGTGGCCGCGCGATCGCCAGCTTGTTCTAAGTTCACCAGAACGCGGATCTTCCGCACTCTGGAGAGTGCAGCTACCACAAACGTATCGGAGGAAGCAGCATGTCCGAGTCGCCTTGCACGGTTGGCCGTTTGAATCGCCGACACTTGCTCGCACTTGGTGGAGCCACGCTGGCAGCGGCCACGACGACGGCACTGCCGCCAGCCAACGCGTCCCCAGAGTCGACCGGCGGCGAGTCGTCGATCGGATTTCATTGCTACACCGACTTGTTGGCCCACATCCGGCAGCGCGGCCACAAACTGCGAGTACTGGGACACTGCCCGGATGGCTCGCCAATGGTGGCCGTCAAGGCGGGCGGGAAGAAGAAACCTGCCATCTTCATTGGCGCGGGTAGCCATTCGACGGAACACGCTGGCGTCGTGGCGGCTGTTGAGTTGTTGGACGAGTTGGAGACGGAGCATGAGGTCTATGTAATCCCCTGTCGCGATCCAATGGGATTGCAGGGATTCCACCATGTGCTGAGCTTTGGGCTGGGCGACGAAGCGTCGATATCGAGTATCGAAGAGGTTGAGCCGTTGCTGCGTAGCAAAGGCGAAGTACTGTACGACGTCGATGGCCGACTGCTGGTGCTGATCGGCGAATATGGCTATGCCAGTACCAGCTTCTACCGCAAATTCGATAAGGGAACGGCCTTTCTGGAGCCACTCAAGGGCCGCCGCATGTACTTCCCTTCCAGCCGCACGGACTCGCCCGGCGCCGCGCCGCTGGAGCGGGCTTACACACAGATTGTCACGCCCGACGGCGAAGTTCTGCATCTGAATCGTTTTCACGACACCAAGTGGGCGCCGATCGAAGTCCGCTGCACGCGAAACTTGATGGCGGAAGTCCAGCCTCGCTTGGTATTCGATCTGCACGAATATGGCGGCGACGCTTTCTGGATGTCGGCCAGGAGACAACGAACAGACGAGGATGAGATTTGGGAACGCCGCATGGCAAGCGAAGCCGCTCGGGCCGTGGCAGCCCTTGGAGCCTCGTTCCCAGACGAGAGTTACAGTCCAGGTTCGTTTTTCGAGAAGCTCGAGTCGGGGGTGTTTTGGTTGGATGCCTCGCAGCGCGGTGAAGGATTGAATCTGATCGACTTCGCCGCCCGTCACTACGGCCCGGGCTTCACCATCGAAACCGGAATGCGGCAAGACTTCAAAGAGCGTTTGGCAATGCACAAGACGGTTGTGCAGACCGCGGTGAAAGTCTTTTCAGAGCGGTTTTGACTTGCTCTTTGTCCGCTTAAGGATTCGCTCTCTTTCGTTTAACGGCAAGCCGAAGGCGACATCTCTGCCTTCACAAACTGGAACGAATACAGATCCGCGTCATGTAACTCGAAGAGTAGCCGGACCGGTGTGCCAGCGAGCGAGGAGAGATCGGCGTCGCTGTTCCACTTCACGCGTCTAGCGATCGAATCCCCGAAGAGTTGCGGACAGTTTGCCGCTGAGAAACCGTTGATTGGCTTGCCATCTGTGTCCTGGACCTCGACGCGGACGCCACCGGCCGCCGACGTCGAGAAGTTGATTTCCAACTGAGTGCCAGCGAAGACAATTGGCTTGGTCTGCAACCGGCCGCCTTTCAAGTCCGCCGCTGCCGAAACGAAGCCGTCAGCGCGCATCGTGTGGCGGCGGACCTGGCAACTCTCGCCCTGATAGTACCCTTCGACGACGTACAACGAGATCTCGTCAGGCGCGCCCGCCAGATGCGAAGCCGTCTCAACCAATCCCCAGGCAACAAGGTTGTTGCGGCACACCCAACGATCCGGTTGCAGACCGGGGCGTACGAATGCATCCTGCCAGCGGTGAAATGTCTCGCCATCGCGACTGCTCATCAGGATCGTGTCTGATACACCCGGCAGCGGATGGTCGATCGGCGACTTGCGGCTCGGCACGAAGCGTTTTGGGAAGCCGAGATAGATGTGTGGCGCTCGGTAGTACGGCTGAATCTGGTTGACGTAGAGGTGTTCGGCCGGTGCGCCGGGATACTCCAGAAACTTCGGTTTCGTCCAATTCAGAAAGTCGGGCGAAGTACACGTCATGATGTCCCGTTTGCCGGCTCGCCCCTGGCGATGGTAATCGACGTACAGTCCGCGTTTTGCATCCCAGAATGCGAGGTTCTGTGAGTCAAACGCGCCGTCGGTAATCACCGGCTTGTCGCTCATCAGCGACCAGTGAATCGCGTCCGGCGACTGAAAGACGAACAGTCCGCCTTCGTGCTTGCTGCCGCCTATCGCCTTGTACTTTGCCTCCGGTTTGCAATCGGGATTGGGATCCTTGAACGGCACGAAGTCGCGTAAAGCGAGATCTCGTCGGGAGCGCCCACAAGATGCGACTTCGTTTGCAGCATGCCCCAAAAAATGAAATTGTCGCCGTAGACCCAGGTGTCCTTGCGAGCCGGTCCCGGCCGAATGAACGCTTCGCCCCAACGATGGAAAGTTACGCCGTCACGGCTGGTCATGAACGCCGCGTCGGTAACCGTTGTGCCGTATCTCCCGGACTGTTTAGCGCGAAACTGCCGCTCTTGGAGCCCCGGCAGTTTGGTCATCGACTCCGACCATCCCCGGTCGTTGTATCGCATCGGAAAGCCCATGAAAATGTGGGGCGCACGGTAATACGGCTGGACCTGGTTGGTATAAAGAGCCTGCTCGGCCGCACCGGGATATTCGAGCCATTGGGGCTTTGGAAAACTGCCGGGGTCTTTCGACGCAGCGGTCATGATGCCGCGGACCCCATTGTCGAAACTGCGATGATATTCCCGATACACCGCACAGACCGAATCCCAGAACATCAGGTTTTGGGAATCGAACGCGCCCGCCGTTGTGAACGGCTTGTTGCTCTTCAACTGAAAATGAATTCCGTCCGCCGACACCATCAAGTACAGGCCGCGCGGACTGCCTTTGATCACAATCTTGTAGCGTTCCGAATCCGGGCAGTCGGGGTTTGGGTCCATAAACACGGCGGTATGCGCGGGACTTCCGCCGATCTCTTGGACCATCGCCTCGTTGAGGATCAGATTGTTCTTGGTGGAACCCTGAAACTCGACGATACCCAATTCCGGACGCGTCCAGTGAATGCCGCCCTTGCTCTCGGCCAGGCATAGCGTCTCCCAGGGGCTCGGGTTGGTCTTGTAGGCCTTCGAATTGGGATGATGGCCGCCACGGTAGTAGATGCGGAAGCGGTCGCCATCCTGGAACACACTTTGATACGCACTGCCGTTTCCTTCCCAAGGTGCGTCGGTGCGGAACACGACCTCACGGCGCAGCGGACGGTGTAGCTGGAGCCGCACTCCATCAAGCCGTTCAATAAGGTAGTGATCGACAAACAATTCGCGGCGCGCTCCGATGTCGATCGGCTCCGCGGATTGTGCAACGGCTGAGAGGACAAGAAGAATCGTGGGAAGAATCGCGGTTTTCATGTTAGTTTCTCAGTTGCAGTGTCCTGCGTGAGCTGTTTATTTGCCAAGTGAATCGTCCTTCTTCACCAGCCGGAACGAGCTCATCACGATCGACTGATTCGTCTTACCGTAGGCGTCGTCGCCGCCAACATGACCGAAGATGAAGATGCGACCGTCGGCGGCCTGAACCGCGCGGGGGTAGTAGGCCGTTCCAGGTACGTTGAGCTTGTGCCACGATTTTCCCGCGTCGGTGGTGTAGTGGATACCGGTCGTGGCGATGTGCAGAATTGGGCCCTCGCGAGTCGCCAGCACATCGGGGTGACCGCTATGGGGGAACGGCGCCGGACCGACCTCGCCGGGAATCCAGGTGTTGCCGGACTTCTTCAACATGCCCTGCCAACGCACCTCGCGACGCTGGCCTGATGGCGCAATGCGTCGGAAGACACAGAGCAAGTCCCCGTTGGGCAGTTCCGCCGCATCAAACTCCTCACCGCCCCAGTTCTCTCGATGCGCATGCGGGACGACTTGAATCGGACCAATCCACGTCTTGCCTTTGTCGCTGGAAACCATCAGCAGCGGCTCGAAGAGGCCGTTGTACTTTGCCCGCGTGCGGCTGTTCGCTGGGACATGGGCCGGTATGATGTTCATTCTTCTGCAACCTCCGTGACCATTCTCCACCGGGAGGCAGCATGACACAACTCGCCAAACAACGCTGACGCCGTCGCGGTAATGATTGGCTATCAGACCGTATGCAATAGTCCGCCCGCGACAAGTGTCAGACGAGAACCATGAAACGAATCTCTCCTGTTGCTGTACTAAGTGTGCTTGTGCTTGCGGCGTCCGAGGCGCCGACGACCGCGGACGAGTCGATGCCGATCCCACCGATTCAGATCGCGCATCGCGGTTTGCTGCGTCACGCTCCGGAAAACACGCTGCCTGCTTTTGCCGCATGTCTGGCACTCGGCATGGGATTCGAACTCGACATTCGGACGACAAAGGACGGTCATCTGGTTGTTTTGCACGACGACAATATCCAACGAACAACGAATGGCCCTTCGCGATCTGTTCGTGACATGACACTCAACGAAGTGAAACGGTTGGATGCAGGAGGTTGGTTCGACAAGACATACGCGGGAGTCCGTGTACCCACTCTAGAAGAAACCCTGTCGCTCGTGAGTCATCGTAAGCGTGGCCCGACGATCATCGCTCTGAATGTGAAAGATGTGACTCGCAAAGGTGAAACACAGCTGGTGGACCTGGTCGAGAAGTACAACCTGCTCGGCGAATCCTTCGCGTTCGACCAGAGCGACGAGATGAGTCGTCGTCTCAAGAAACTGAACCCAGCTTTCCGGATTGGCCAGAACGTGAATCGACAGAGCATTGATGCTCGAATCGAGGAGGGCCTTCTCGACTGCTTCCTGCTGGCTTCGCTGCCGACTGCGGACGAGGTCTTGCGTCTACATGACCTCGACAAACAGGTCCTGTTCAACTTTGCCGGTTCTGGTGAGGGGCGTCGCAATCAAGACGCGTGGCAGCGGGCTGCGGCGGCCGGAATCGACGGTTTGCTCACTGACTACCCGCTGGAATGTCGTGCTGCCTGGCGCGCGGCCGATCGTGTTGCGGTGGCGCCTGCACTCGACCTGCGAGGCGTCTGGGTGGAAACACCGTGGGCGAAGCCCGTCATCGACCGAGGGAGATTCGGAGCCTGGGACCACATGGCTGTCGATAATCCGTATGTGCATGTCGATGGCAATACCCTCTTTTGCTTTTACG
>JADHUC010000427.1 GCA_016784735.1 Pirellulaceae bacterium
AGAACGATCAGAACGTGGAACGCGACGACCGGCGAGGAGATGCTCACATTCAACTCGAGCGTCGCCGGTGTGAACAGCATCGCCTTCAGTCCTGATAGCAAGTCGCTGGTCGCGGCGAGCAACGCGGGCTTGACGTTGTATGACGCCAAGGACGGGCGAGAAACTGTGGGCTTTGCAGAACTCATCGGCAAAGTCTCCAGTGTGGCCTTCAGCGCGGATGATACTAGCATCGTAACCGGCGGCGCGGGACTCAAGGTGTGGGATGCCCGCACGGGGAGGGAGACGTTTGCCCTCACGGAACATCCTTCGACGTTCTCTCGCGTCGCCTTCAGTCCGGATGGAACGCGCATCCTCAGTGGAGGCCCCTTCGAGAGGCTGACAATGTGGGACGCCGGAACAGGTGACGAGATCTTCACCGTCAAGGGACACAGCAGCATTCTGGCCCTTAGCCCTGACGGAGAGAGATTTGTCAGCGCACCCCGACTCCCTAGAGGAACACCGCTACAGCTCAACCTGCGGGACGCCGAGACAGGCGAGGTAACCTCCACTCTCGAAGGGTATGCAGCGTGCGCGACGTTCAGCCATGACAGCCGGTGGCTTGCGTTGGGGGGCCGTCCCAGCGTCAGCCTGTGGGGCGTTGAGAATGGCAAACAGCTTGTCAAATTTCGTGGGCACGGCGCCGACGCGTACATGCCAAGTATGAAGGCGCGGGTTTTTTCCGTGAGGTTCAGCCCGGATGGGAAGCGTTTGGCGTCGACAGGGACCGACGGAGTCATGAAGGTCTGGGATACAGCGTCTGCTCAAGAGGTGCTCTCGATCAATCTCCCTCCCTCGTCCTCTGCCTCCCTCCTCTCGCCGGACCAGGGCCAGATCGTGGAGTTCAGCTCCCAACGCATCGCTGTCATCTTCAATTCGCAAATCCACTCGTACCATGCGCCGTTCCGCCCCAAGGTCCACGAGATCAACACCGGCAGCAGTGTCGGCTGCTTGGCCGTCAGTTCCGACGGGACCCGGATCGTCGGCGTCTCTTCAAACAAGATCAACGTGTGGGATGCCCGCACGCGCGAAAACGTATTAACGGTTGTCGCAAACGGTGCGGTCAACAGCGTGGCCTTCAGCCCAGACGGCAGACGGATTGCCGGCGGGGGACGAGCCGCGACGAACAAATCGCGCGAACCGGGCGAGCTGCAGCTATGGGATGCCACGTCAGGTGATCTGTTGTACGACCTCCAGGGCCACACGCAGATTGTCACCAGTGTGTCCTTTAACGCTGACGGGACGCGGATGGCTAGCGCAAGCTGGGACGGCACGATCAAGGTGTGGGATGTTGACTCGGGAGAGGAAATGCTCACCCTCTACCACAGCCGTGTTCGGCGCGTGGCCTTCAGTCCGGTCGGCCAACGGATCGCCAGCGGCGGTTGGAACGGGGCGAAACTGTGGAATGCCGACAACGGCGAGCAACTCCGCAATTGGGGCGCCGGCGGCGAGGCAGGCGTGGCGTTCAGCCCGGACGGCGAGCGGATTGTCATCGGCGGCGAGGAATGGGATCCGAAAACCGAGCAAAGAACTGGGGCGATCAAGGTATGGGAAGCGGACACGGCTCGTGAGGTCTTCACAGTAGGTGGATTCTCCGGCGGCGTCAACGACGCGGCCTTCAGCCCGGATGGTAAGCGGATTGTCCTCGCCGCCTTTGAACGGAACGCGAAAACAAAACAGAAGATCGGGGAAATCAAGGTAGTGGAAGCAGACACGGGCCGTGAGATCTTCACGCTCGGTGGATTCGCTGGCGAAGTCAACGGCGTCGCGTTCAGCCCTGATGGTAAGAACATCGTCAGTGGCTGTCAGCAGACCGTGACCGTTTGGGATGTGTCAGCGATTGAAGAGAACGCGAAGGGGCACTAGCGGACGCAGTTTGCCCACAGCAACGCCACCTACAGGACGCAAGGTACCAACATGCAAGTCCCACGAAAGACAGTGCTCCGCAAATACGTCGCCTGGGGAATGATCGCAATTCTGATCGCCGAGGTTTGATCTGAGAAAAGGAACAAGATATGCCTAAGACGCTGCTTCTCGTTCTAACGCTACTGGTCGCCGGGCCGACCGCTCAAGGCCAGTTCGGTGTTCGGTCAGGTGGTTTTGAGCGAGCAGCTCAGTACCGGCGCCTGGTGACCGAGTTTGACATGCTCTATCGGGACTTGCCGAAAGACCTACGTGACGCCAAGACTCCCGAACAGAGAGAGGCCATTCAGGCTGGGATGGCGCGACTTGTTCGTGAATATGCGCCGGAGTTTATGGCCATCGCGAACGAGAATCCCAAAGATGCCATTGGTCTGGAGGCCCTGGGATGGGTGGCGCGTCGCGCGATGTCGGGCACGGAATTCGATGCGTCCTTGGAGTTGCTCGCCGAACACCATCCCGGTGTCCCGGGACTCGAAGTGATCTGCCGGCGGCTCCTTTACCACCAGACCGAGAAGGCGGGTAAGTTCCTTGAGAGTGTCATCAACAACAATCCTGACGGAAATGTTCGTGGAGCCGCCCTAACGGTCCTCGCGATCTTCACCAAGAGGGCATACGAGCAAGGTGGTGACAAAGCACTTGCCGCCAAGGCCGAGAAACTCTTCGGGCGAGCATGGGGCGAATTCAACGCTGTTCGGTCCCCTGGACGTTCGCGCAGGCCCAACCGTGACTCAGTCAGGGCCCAGCGTGAATTCGAAGATCTTCGTGGGCCGGCGGCGATCGGCAAGACAGCTCCCGACATCGAAGGCCAAGACCTCGACGGGATCGAGTTCAAGCTTAGCGACTATCGAGGGAAGATTGTCGTCCTTCTATTTTGGAACATGTTGTGCAAGCCCTGCCGCGAGCTGGGGTGGTCACTCGAGTCCGAGTATGCAGATGAACCCGTGGCTGTGATTGGCGTCAATTTCGACAAAGAGCGAAAAACAGCCAGAGAATTCGTGGAACGAGAGCGCATTCCGTGGCGATCGTTTTGGTACGGCGAAACGGGTCCCAACGGGCCGATCACCAAGGCCTGGGGAATTCGAGGGTCGACCACGGTGTATGTGCTCGATGCGCAGGGTAGGATCCGTTACAAGTTCGTGTGGGGCGCACTTGACTCACTGGACCAACGGCTGGAAACGTTGCTGGCGGAACTCAAGTAACTTCGCGGGCGAATCTCAGAGTAAGGATCGTTTCACAAGTAATGGTCAGCCAGCATTTGCTAGGAGTGCCATCATGAGCGGGAACTCACCCGGCAACGATGAGAAACTGGAGTCGTTTCTCGACGCCAAGCAAGTAGATAGCGATGCAATGGACGCAATAGAGGATGCCGCGAAGGAAGGTAGGCGTCCCCGTTCCATGACGGGAGAGTTGCTGGAAAAGAAAGCTCGGTTTCGATCCCGATGCCGCTGGTCAGCCGTCGCGGTCCTCTGCATTGTACTGTCGTTGTTAGTAGCCCAGCGCATCCGTATCCATAACCAGGTCATGTCCGAAGTCGCGAAACTCAATGACCCTGATGTCACAGTCCGCGTGCAGGCCGCTCAGGCTTTGAGAGACTTTGGGCCGGCTGCCAAAGCGGCGGTCCCGGCGCTTGTGGAGGCGGCGAAGGACGAGAAGGTCGGATGGGCTCGTAGCGCCTTGGAGAGCATCGGCCCCAGCGGCAAGTGGGCGCTGCCACAACTTATCGAGGGACTCACAGACGAGGACCCACAGGGCCGCGCCGTCGCCGCCTTCGCCATTGGTTGTATTGGCCCAAAAGCCAGGGAGGCGGTGCCAAACCTCATCGAGTCGCTGCAGGACCCGCTAACTCGCGCGGAGGCCGCCCGTGCACTAGCGAAAATCGGCCCTTCCGCGAAGGCGGCGGTTCCGGCTCTTGTCGAAACGACAAAAGATGAGCAAGCCTGGGTTCGCGTCTGGGCTGCGGATGCCATCTGGAGGATTGACCAGGACCCCAGGGCGATCCCGGTCCTCATCGATGTTCTCAAAAGCCACTATGCGAGCAGCACTCGCGCCGCTACGTCTCTAGGTAACATCGGGCCATCCGCCAAGGAGGCCGTTCCCGCGCTCATCGAGCATTGCGTACGCTTTCCGAGCGATGGCACCAGTCGGGCCGCGCTGGAAAGGATTGGGCTGGACGTTGAGGCAGTCCCGTATCTGATCCGCGCGCTGGGGCATCCAAAACTAACGGACCACCGTCGCGAGCTTTTCATCACATGGCTGAAGAAAATCGGGCCTCCAGCGGTTCCCGAGCTGATTGAGGCCGCCAAGTCGCAGCATGCTCGCCAGAGCCAGGCGGCTTTCGACGCCCTCAGAAGGATCGACCCAAAGGCGGCGGCCAAGCTGGACTTGAAACGGTCGGCCAGCAAAGAGTAGCTCTAGAAGTCACATTCGGACATGCAGGAATCAGATCACAAACATTGTCGCGAGGCACGGCCGATGGAACCACAGCAGCCATCGAACGGCGAACGCACGACCGAGCGAATGAAACGGTCGCAACTGAGGCCGGGCCAGTTTCGTCTGGCGACGCTGATCACGGCAATTTCGCTACTGGCGGTCGTTTTGGGTGCGGTGTCGTTGAGTGGAGTCGGCTACCGTTGGTTCTTCCACGCCGGTTTGGTTGTTATCTCCGCTTTCCTGCCTTTCTTGGCCTGGTTTGCGGCTTCCTACTTGAGCATTCGAAGGCGAATCCACAGGTACTCCCTGACATTGGCCGTCACCGCCTTGGGCGGGATTGCGCTGTTGGTAGGCGCCGCCATCCAAATACCACTACGGGACATCTTCGTCGGAGCGATCGTCGTAGCCGTGTTTTGGCCGCTGCTTGCGATCTGGGCGCATTCGATCGACGTCGAGTTATTTGGCGGAACGAAGGATCGCGACCCGAATTCGTTTTGGAGTCGATTCACGCTGGCGTTGGCCCGTATGCAAGAGCGCGGCGGGGAATCGGTTTTCCGCTGTTGTAGGTGCCAACGTATACGAACGGACTCGGGTCGGTTGCGACGCCAAGATGGTTGGCTGTGCCATGAGTGTTATCTCTCCGAGGTACGTCACTCGGAAAACCCGATAGGCCCAGAGCACGGAAGTCCGTCGCTTGACGAAAGTGAGACAGAAAGTACACGCGGCAGCAACCCGTAACTTTTTTTGAAAGTTGAGGATAGCATGTCTGTATGTCACCGTTGAACTACCGCGTCAAACCGAAATACCGTAGCGTGATTACTTGAAGGAAGAAGGCATGGCGATGCGTGATCTGTTCAAAGACATGGTTGACATTGTCACCGTCCTGGCAGCCCTCATCGTACTAGTTGGTGTTGCCTGGTCGATTGTCGGCGTCTTCATGGGCACCTGGGAAGAGTCAAACGGGCTTTACCCGCTTCAGCAATGGATGCACGACGGTTCTCCTGTGACTCGGGCCGCCATCAACGGATTGGTGTTCTTGTTTGTATTTCTGGCACTGGCGATTCTCGCGCTGGTCAAGGGTTTGCAGAGTTTGTCCCTCCGTATGACAAAGCGAAAGCAGATCGTCTTGATCGTCGTCGCAGTGCTGCTGGTGTCGGTGTCTGTCATCGTTCGGCTCAGTCCGTGGAAGTAACAAAATGAGACGATTACTCCGTCGCTTGAGGAAGGCGATAGAGGAAGTAGGCGCGATGGCAGCGCGTAGCTACTCAGGTGCAAGAAGCCCAGGAGGTGTGATTTATGGTTGATTGTCTTACCCGATCAGCATGAAGAGGCGAGATGATTTGTTGCTGGAACGGAAGGTGACGTCGGCATGAATGAGCCACTGCTGTGCAGTTGTCTGGTCTTTTCACTGTTGGCACTTGGGATTGTGCTTGTGCTAATCGGATCGCTGCGCATCAAGAAAGCGCTGGTTATGACCGACTGGGCTCTGGTACCCGGAAGAATTCTCTCGTCGGAATTGCGCCGGCATTGGGCCGGAGCCGAAGCTGCCGCCGTGCAGTACAAACCGAAAATCGAATACGAGTACGAAGTGGAAGAGAAAATGTACCTCGGCAAGAGGTGGACGTACCGCTATACCGGGCTTTCCAAGCGAGCCGCACAAGACGTCGTGAATCGGTATCCGGTCGGCAAGTGCGTGGGCGTGTTTCACGACCCGCGAAATCCGAAGGATGCAGTCCTCGAACGTGGGGGAGCAGGATTCGGCACGGTTCTCGTACTCTGCGGAATCGTGGTGCTCACCCTTGGAGAGATTTGCTTACGACACATCGATTGATGTTTCACCCAATTAGATCCAGGTCAGCAGCAAGACGATGAACGGACCGTCTGGGGCGCGATAATCAGACATCATCAGCGGCGACAAAAGCGACACTCTTCCGAGGCATCAAGTGTTCGTTGGAGGAAGACGATGCAAATCGAAGAACTGGCGATTGGGATTGCCGTGATTGCCTGGATTCCGCTGTGCTTCCTTGTGGCGAGAGCTGCGAAGACGTACCAGCGGTCAGGCACGGGTTGGTTTGCGCTGGCATTCGTGTTCAGCCCGCTGGTCGCGTACACCTTCCTGCTCGTCGCGGATGTGCCACACAAGGCCGTCTTGCGACAACAGAAGGAGGACCGTGTCCGCGATCGGCACCCTGATCGCACGGATGCTCGCGAGGTCGCGCATTACGAAAGGGATTGCCCGAATTGCGGCGCGGCCGTCAATACGTCCACGGGCGATGGCTTGCATTCGCCGGAAAGTCAACCGTGGCGGCTGCTTTGCGAAAATTGCGACACCGAGATTACACCCTAAAGGCTTCGCCGCGAGCCGGATTTGCGTCGCGGGCGGCGGGGTATGCGAGAATTTTCGGCATGAACGCGCCCAAGTTCTGGCGGACTGGGCTCATTTTCCGTAGGCCCGAATTTTGAAGTAAGGAATAGTTCCATGTCATCACAAGGCGGAAAAAAAGGCTCCCGTGGGCACGGTCATTTGACCTTGTACATCGTCGGAGCCATCGTCCTGGCAATTATCGTTTCGATCGTCGGACCTCCGGTTCTCGGCGATCGATTCCGGCCGGTCGTTGCGGTGTTCGATGTAGGTGGCGAGATTTTCTTGAGAATCTTGCAGATGGTCGTCGTACCGTTGGTGATGGCGAGCGTGATGAGCGGCATCCTGGGGCTGGGTGACGTCCGCAAACTCGGCAGACCGGGCGGGTACGCGGTGACGTACTACCTTTCGACCACCGTACTGGCCGTCGTCACGGGGCTGATCGTCGTCAATATCGTCGACCCTGGTGTCGGCATCGACAAGGCACTTGTCGAGGACGCGCGTCAGGAGGGCGAGGCAACCGTTGCCCGAGCGGCCGGTCGCCGGACCGGGAAGAAGATCCAGTGGCACAACGTTACGGGCGACCGGGCCGAGACAAGGGGCGAGAGCCAGAACGCATTCGTGCCGAGTGAAGGCAGTTGGACCGTCCGCATCTTGATTGACCAGGTCGGCGCGGCGCATACTCCGGCTGCGGCAAAAGCGCGCTGGAGCGCGGATGGCAACACTTTTCAAGATGTGCCCGACGGCCGTTTCGTGGCGGGCGAAGAAGCCGGAATCTACCGGACCAGATCACCGATCCCAATTCCCGGCGAGGCGAAATATGTGCGAGTCACTTTCGAGCCTCAGCAGGGAGGCAAACGGAGTGTCGTCGAGGCGTATGTGGCGCCCGGTCCGCCGTCGATCGGAGAAATCCTTCAAAACCTCTGCCTGATGCTCTTCACCGACAATCTACTCGGCGCGATGGTCGGGATGAATCTGCTGCCGCTGATCATTTTCAGCATCGTCTTTGGCGGCATGCTGACGACGTTGGGCGAGAGGGCAAAGACGATTGCAGATTTGGTGATTGCCATCAACGAGGCGTTGATGAACTTCATCTTGCTGCTAATGAGGCTGGCTCCTTTGGGCATCTTCTGTCTGGTCGCCGCCCGTTTCGCAAAAGCGCAGCTCGACGGCCAGTTCCTCGCCCTTCTCAAGACCCAGGCGTGGTACATGACCAGCGTGCTCTCAGGCCTGGCCATTCACGGCCTGGTCACGCTGCCACTGCTGCTGTGGATCTTCACACGACGCAATCCCATTCGATTCTTCGGGCAGATGTCGCAGGCGGTACTCACAGCCTTCTCCACGGCCAGTTCGACAGCCACGCTGCCCGTGACCATGGAATGCGCTGAAACCAAAGCGGGCGTGTCAAAACGCTCGACCGAGTTCGTATTGCCGCTGGGCGCCACGGTGAACATGGACGGTACCGCGCTGTATGAAGCCGTTGCGGCGATCTTCATCGCCCAAGCCTTCGCGATCGTCGATCCGGCATACGCGTTGACAATCGACAAGCAGATCATTATCGCGATCACGGCCACGCTGGCCGCCATCGGCGCAGCGGGGATCCCCGAAGCGGGCCTGGTGACCATGTTGATCGTGCTGAACGCGGTCGGTCTGCCGCTGGAATTGATCGGCCTGATCCTGCCCATCGACTGGCTGCTCGACCGTTTCCGCACCGCCGTGAACGCCTTCGGCGACTCGGTCGGTTCCGCGGTGGTGGAGCGAACCTTTCCGGAGGCGACCTGAAGACTGGATAACCGGGATTAACTGAGACCGTTTGCCCACAACAACGCCATCCACGGGACTCGGGGTAATATCATGCAAACGCTGCGAACGACGCTGCTCCGCAAATGCGTGGCATGGGGAATGATCGTAATTCTGATCGTGTCGCTGCTGACTTGGTATCTGACGCGGGATCGGTTGCCGGCCAGAATACGCATTGCTACGGCGCAGCTTGACGGCCAGTACTTCCAGTTTGGCCAAGAACTCGCGACAGCACTTGCGGCTCGCACTACGATCCAGGTCAGAGTGCTCCCAACGGACGGATCGATCGATAACCGCGCGCGGCTGCGGTCGGGCGAGGCGGACTTGGCGATCGTGCAGTCGGGGGCCGTTTCATTGCGAGGTTTGGCGGTAGTCGCGCCGCTGTACCGCGAAGTCGTCCACATTATCGTGCGCAAGAACCGTGGTATCCATAAGATCCGTGATCTGAAAGGCAAGAAGGTGGCTGTCGGCCCGGAAGGGTCCGGTTATCGGGAAAGCGCGCGGAATGTACTTGAGAACTACGGACTGGCGCTAGATGACTTGAACGAGAATAAGAAATATGTACGCGAGTTGCTCGCCGATCCGACGCTCGATGCGGCCATCGTTACCACGGGCATGAAGAATCCGAGCGTACACAAGGTGCTGGCAAGTGGTGACTTCGACATCCTGCCGTTGCACGCCAAGGCAATGGCGGCCGAACACGCGCATTTCGATCAGGTCACCATCCCTCAGGGATACTACGCTACGGACCCGGCCGTTCCGGCGACGGACATACAAACGGTGGCGGCCACCGCGCTGCTTGTCTGTCGTGAAGATGCCCCGTCTATTACGGTCAGCGAAACGCTTGACACGCTTTATGAAGAAGATCTGGCTGTCACTTTTCCCAACCTGATCCCTCACGACGACGCCATCGCCATGACACCGCGTCGTCTGCATCCGGCTGCCCGCAGGCACTTTGATCCATTCGACCACGTCGGCCGGTTGGCAACGGTTATCGAAGGGTTGGCCGGAGCTAGAGAATTGCTCTTCGCTTGTGTAGCCGGTGTCTACCTGCTGTGGGATCGCTGGCGGCGGTTGAAGGAAAAGGAGCGACGAATCCTGATGCAAGCCGAGAAGGAGCGTCTGGATCACTTCCTGGCAAGAACATTGAAGGTGGAACGCGCCCAGATGGACGAAACGGATCCGGCCCGGCTCAACCAGTTTCTGGACGAGATCACGGACATCAAACTCAAAGCTCTGGAGCAACTCACGGACGAAGACCTGCGAGGCGATCGGGTGTTTTCCATCTTCCTAATGCAATGTGCGAATCTGATCAGCAAGATTCAGTCCAAGATTTTGATACAGTCGTCGCGTGCGGAAGCCAAATCCGACCCCGATGTCAATTAGACCCAATACCATTCAAGTTTCGTGGGGTAAGCTTCCAGCTTGCCGACATTCAATAGCCATCATTCGACGCAAACACAACATGTAGAGGCAGATCGCAGGCAAGATGCCTACGCCACGTGAGAATCGAACGGTACTGCAATCAACCTACGAGGAAAAACAGTCATGGCGACGAGCGAATCGTTGGCGGGCAAATTGCCCGCGTCGAGCCAATCCGGCTTGGATGCCAACTGCCGCTGCTTCTCCCAGTTCACGAAAGAGACACACTCATGCTAGCACAGGGGATATCTTGGGTCGACGTCACGCTTATTGGCGCTTTCGCCGTGGCCGTTATTGCGGCCATTCTGGGACTCGTGCGTGGGCACAGATGCCCCGGATGCAAACACAATTGGGCACTGGAAAGAACTGGAGCGACGGAGAAAATCGCTTGGTCGACGCACGTGAGAGAAGAATGGAAATGCAGGCATTGTGGCTATATCGAGTGGAAAAAGACGCATTCTTCTGGTGGCGGCTGCGGGGGATGACTGAGGTGCTCTACAACTCGCAGACCACCAAGGTACGGCAGATAAATGACTGCGCGAACGATGTGGCTGCGGTGGCTGTGGAGGTGGCGGCTGCGGTGGTTGTGGAGGCACTTCGGGGCGCGGTCTCAAACAGATCAATTAGGCGAGGACATTCTCAATGAAGTGGTACTGGGCAATCCTAGCGACTCTCGCGATTATGATCGTTGTTGGATGGGCGGACGTGT
>JADHUC010000428.1 GCA_016784735.1 Pirellulaceae bacterium
CTGATCCTGGTTTCGCTGGGCGTCGAGCCGGTCCCACAAGCGTTTCCGCTGGAGACCACCATGCGCGTGCGTGCGCTGGACGATCACGTCACCATCGTCTGCTCGGATTACGCTGGCCAGTTGCCCTATCTGTGCAGCAACCATCCGGCTTACACGGGCGAGCCCTTGGGGCGTGGCTACGTGATCAATCGTTCGGGAATCATCGTCGCAGATACGGGCATCCGACCAAGCGTGGCAGTCGCCCAAGTGGACCTCGCCCGCGCGAAAGACATCTATCATTTGACGTTCAAAGAAGACCGCAAACTGTTCCACTACCTCGCCGACCCGGAACTCAAACCGTCCGTCTTCAAAGGCTCGAAGCGGCGGATACGGGTGAGCATTGCGACGGTGGAATCCGGGCACGGTCCGAATCCTCGCCCCGATTCGGAATTCGCCAAGATCCTGGACGAGGCCGGCGCGCGTGATCCGGACGTGATCCTCATGACCGAGTTCGGCCTGGACACCGACGACGAGAACGGAAAGAAGACGTTGGCTCTGGTCGCCGAGAAAGCTCGAAAGTACAAAAGCTACGTGATCATCGGCGGGCTGCGAGACCCTCAGATCCCTTACGGTCACGGCGGCCGCGCGTCGTGGGCGTACCTTTGGGACCGCACCGGAAAGGTCGTCGGCAAGTACCGCATCTCGCAGTACGGCGACAGCGTCGAGTTGCCCGTTTTCAAAACCGACTTCGGCATCATCGGCATTATTATCTGCGGCGACATCTACTCGCAGGAGATCAGCCGCGCGTTGGCGATCCAAGGAGCGGAAATCATCTTCTGCCCCTCGCAGTCGTGGGGACCATCGGGGCAGTTCAATCTGTGGATGCAGCAAGCTCGGGCGATCGACAACGGCGTCTGGATGGCCGTCGCCCATTTACCCATGTCCGAAATCAGCCAGCGCAGCTACGTACTGGACCCGTACGGTTACATCCTGGCGGCTTCGCGTTACTGGTGCGACAGCGTTTGCACGGCCGACATCGACTTGGACGCCAGCCCGATCTGGTTTGCCCGATCGGACACGCCCGGCCGCGCCGGTCAAAGAGGCTACCTGGCCGGCTACTATCCAAAGACCATTCCCGAGAAGAGGTCGGGGTTTCGCTCGGTGCTTCTGGCTGGTCGCCGCCCGGAGCTATACAGGTCCATCCCCGAGAAGTCGCTGGCCCATCGGATGTACCCCGAGGAAGTCCAGAAACGGATGTCCGAGCCGCGCCCGTAGTGTGACGTTCTCGGCCCAAGGGCACCTGATGCTGAACGGATCGAGAACGAGACGGAGTCTGGCCGACTCGTTCCCGAACGGTCGTCACCTCCGCTTTCCCGGTAGCCGGTTGCTCTAGTCCGGTACCAGACCATTGGCGCGATGCGTCCCCGTCAGTGCGACATCTCCGCACGCTGAGGAGTCCGTGGCGTAGGCCACAGGTCACAATGTCACCAGGCACACGGAGTTTTCGCATTTGGTGCCTCTCTTCCGCAAGCCATATTTGTTTAGGCGATAGAACTCGTCCGTAGTATCAACGTCCCGCCCGATTCTACAGCTCGCGACATCGCTGACCGCCGGTTCGTTTCATTGCATCAATGTAGAGAGTCTCGTTCATGGCCACATGGGCAGGGGAGAACGCCAAATCAAGAGAAGTTGCCCACGCTGTCAGGCATCTGGCTGAGACGTCGTGGGACGGCAATCTCCAGCAGTCCTCCGCGCAGATGTACACCCGTTTGGCTGTCCTGGCCCTTGTGATCGTGCTACTGAGTTCGCTTTATCCTCTATTAGCGGGCTCGACATACCGTGGGTCGGCGGACGTGCACGCGACAATCGAGACGACCGCTGCGCTGCTGGGCCTGATCGCCGGGTTTTCCCTGGTCGCTCGCTTTTACGCCCTTGGGAACCGACTTCATCTACTGATCGGCCTGGCTTTCTTCGTGAATGCCGCAGAGGATTTCGTTCACGGTCTACTAGCATTCGAGGCGTACCAACAGTTGACGGGGGCGCCATCCTCCAGCCTTGCGCAGTTCATACCGGGAACCTACGTCGCCGGGCGGCTTTGCATGGGGTTGATTCTGCTGTCGGCACCCTGCGTGAAGTTGCTGCTTGGAGAAAGCCCCAATCCGCAGCGCGAAACGAAATGGGTCTCGATCGCGGTGTTACTCGTCAGCGCCGCAGTAACGATTGCGGCCTTCCATGTCCCGCTGCCCAAGTTCATTTTCCCTGACCGTTTTATTTCCCGCCCCGTGGACCTCTTGTCGGCAATCGTGCTGGTACTTGCATTGGCGATGTTTCTTTGGGAGTACTGCCAGAGACGCGACATGTTGACTTGGTGGATTGCGCTGTCCATCGCCACCAACGTGGTCGGGCAAGTCTTCATGTCATTTTCCAAACAACTGTCCGATCCTTTCTTCGACATTGCCCACGTTTACAAAGTTCTAGGTTACGCTGTGCCGCTCGTGGGTTTCTGCCTCTACCAGACAGCAATCCTTACCGAACGCAAACGGGCCGAAAGAGAACTTGCTGAGTTGAACAGGCGACTGATCGACAGCTCGCGTCAGGCCGGGATGGCCGAGGTGGCGACGGGCGTGCTGCACAACGTCGGCAACGTGCTGAACAGCGTCAATGTCTCGGCCAACCTGATGGCCGAGAAAGTGAAAAATAGCCGGGTGATCGGTTTGGCGAAAGCTAGCGAGCTGATCGAGGAGCATGCCGACGACCTAGCCACGTTTATCACGTCCGACTACCGGGGCAAGCAACTGCCGGCCTACCTGAGCCAACTGGCCGAGCGACTCGTGGGCGAGCGTGACGCCGTGCTCGATGAACTCGGCTCCCTGATCGAGAACATCGATCACATCAAAGAAATCGTCAGCCTGCAACAGTCGTTCGCCAATGTTGCTGGCGTGGTGGAGCGAATCGATCTTGCAGACACTGTCGACAGCGCATTGAAAATCAACGATGCCGGACTGTTCCGCCATGGCGTCGTTTTGAATCGCGATTACACAGCAATTCCCCCGGTCACGACCGACAGACACAAGGTCCTGCAAATCCTGGTGAACCTGATCAGCAACGCCAAGTACGCCTTGAGCGACTCCGCACGAGGCGACAAGCGATTGACGATACGCATTGGCTCGTCAGACGTAGATCGCGTGAAGGTCGAGGTGTTGGACAACGGTGTCGGGATCACCGGTGAGAACCTAAGCCGGATCTTCCAGCACGGTTTCACGACGAAAAAGCACGGACACGGTTTCGGTCTGCACTGCAGCGCGCTGGCCGCAAAGGAGCTTGGAGGGACGCTGAGCGTTCGCAGCGATGGGCCGGGACGGGGAGCAACGTTTACACTGGAACTACCATTAGGGCGTTCAGAAGACGAGGCTCCGATCAGCAAGAAACGGCCAGCCCCGCCGACTGCTCAGCCGATCTGTTAATGAAGTTCTGGTTTCTTGGGAAAGAGGACCATGTCGAGCAATCGCAAAAAGCCGTTTCAGCGGACTCTGCCAATCGACAGCTCGGTGATCACCGAGCGAATGCGGCAGGCCACGCGGGGGCAGGCGTGCTTTATCGTTATCGGCGGCCTCGACGTGGGCCGTATCATTCCGTTGGACGAAGCCACGGTCACCATGGGCCGCGATCCCGAGTGTGACGTGGTCTTGCGCGATGACGGAGTGTCGAGGTTTCACGCGGAGGTGTGTCGTGAAGAGACGAACTGCGTGGCGATTCGCGATTTGGGCAGCACCAACGGGACTTTCGTCGGAGGCGTACAGATCCAGGACGCCCGCCTGGCCGACGGCAACAAAGTGTTGATCGGGCGGCGTACGATTCTCAAGTTCGGTTTTCAAGATGAATTGGAGCAGCAGTACCAACAACTGATCTACGAGTCGTCCACCAAAGATGGGCTGACAGGGACGTACAACCGCCGGTACTTTGACCAAAAGCTCGTCGCTGATCGTTCATTTGCCAAGCGTCAACAGATTCCCTGCACACTGGCGATCTTCGACATCGACTTTTTCAAACGCGTCAACGACACCTATGGTCACCGCACGGGGGACCAGGTCCTTGTCACGGTGACACAAGCCGTGCGGGGCATAATCCGAACCGAGGACGTACTGGCCAGATACGGCGGCGAGGAGTTCGCGGTTATCGCACAGGGAACCGACTTCGAGGGCGGACGATCCTTGGGCGAACGGATCAGGGCCTGTATCGAAAAGCAGACCGTCGAAGCGCTCGATGGGTCCGGGAAGATCTTTGGGGTAACCGTCAGCGTGGGCGTAGCCACGGTTTCGCCCGAAGCGCAAGCCGATTCTGCGGAGATCATCTCGGCAGCGGACGCCAATCTGTACGAGGCCAAACGCTCCGGCCGAAATCGCGTGGTGGCATCCGAGATCCGATAGACGTTGATCCATCGGTTTGACGAACACATACCGATATGCTGACCAGTGTGTGGCCAAATTCTATGGCGGTCGCCGCGGTAGCTGAATTCGCATGAATTCAGTTGGCACGAGTTCAGGTGCATTTCGGCTCATGAATTCTTGCGAATCCAAGTACAAACTCGCTCCTGCGCCCTGTCAATACGCCCAAGTCAGCATGCCGTAGACACCTCGCTGTGCTTCGGTGGGGACTTCGCCCGCAAAGATGCTGGTGGCGTATTCCGGGTGATGCGAGTCGAGCAGGTTCTGTCCGACAACGGAAATTTCCGTGTTGCGGTTGGGGTGCCATGCCACGCGAGTGTCCAAAGAAATGTAATGGGGCACGCCGAGCGAGGGTATGTTGTCGACATAGCGGGCCAACACGTCGAATTCCACCTCACAGCCCAAATCCCATGACGACATCAGGAACGCCTGGTTAGTTGGATCGCCGCGTTCCATCAGGTCGCTAGCGACCATGGCACTCGGGTGCGTTTCAAACTGCTTTCGCAGAAACGAGTACCAGGCCGAGATCTTCCAGCAAGGGGTCATATCCACCTCGGCGGCAATCTCGATCCCGTAGCCGTGGCTGCGTCCTCCGTTGAAGAACTCGAACGTGGGTGGGGCCGCCGGGGGCAAGATGGGCCTGAAGTTCGTCACGCCTTGATCGACGCTGTAAAACAGGGCCAAGTCCCAGGAGAACCAATTGGCCGGTTGCCGCCGATACCCAATCTCGTAGGCCATCGTCTCTTCGGCCGCCAGGTCCGGCGATCCCAATATCGTCAGTGGAATCCCTGAGCCGGGCGGTGCTAGCTCGTCAAACACGATCCGTCCGTCGTTTTCCATGCGGGACGGAGTGCGTACCGCGCGGGAAACGGCTCCCCAGGCTGCACTGCGATCGTCGGGCAGCCACAGGATCCGCGCGGTCGGTTGGATTTCGAAATCCGTATACGTGTTGTGCGAGAGTTTCGTTCCGAGGGTGAAATAAAGCGCATCGTCAACAAGCTCGATTTCGTCCTGGATGAAAGCCGACACCAATTGCGTCGTGCGACTTACGGGAACGGTCGCAAACTGAGCCGGCAAGGCGGTTGTCGGCAAGTTGTCCCAGATACTACGGTAGCCCAGTCCCCAGATGACTTTGTGGTAACAGTTCCAGGGAAAGCGGTGCTGGAAATCGACGTCGAAAATGTTGATGTTCTGGTCGAAGTTGAACGAGCGACGGTCGGTGCGATCGTAATAGATTTGCAGCGACATGTCCGAATTCTCGCGAAACGTGCGCGTCCAGCGCGCCAGTACGTTGCCGCCTGCGACCGGTTCGTCGGCTGCCCTGAAACCGAAGGGCGGTTGGTCGAAGGCGTTTCCATTGACGCCCGTGTAGAAATCGCCCTGGAGGGTGTACGCATCGCAGTCGTTCGGCTTCCAGTCGGCGCGAGCCCCCACGCGGCCTTGTCGCCAATCGTCAAACTCCCGGCCCGTCGGCTCGAATTGACGGTCACGCTCGAACCACTTTCCGGAAACGCGCCAGTGGACGCAGTTGTCGGTAACGCCGCCGACTCGCGCGCCGGCGAAGCCTCGTTCCTCGGTGCCGCCTCCGCCCCGAGCGTACACGCCGTGCGTGTCCTGGGCGCTCTTGGTGATGACGTTGATGATGCCGTTGACGGCATTGGCACCCCAGACCGTAGCGCCGGGCCCGCGAATCACCTCGATCCGCTCGATATCGTCCAGCAGCAGATCTTGCACGTCCCAGAGAGTGCCACCGAACAGCGGCGAGTAAACCATTCGCCCGTCGATTTGCACCAGCAGTTTTCTCGCAAAGCGGCTGCTGAAGCCTCGGGAACTAATGCTCCATTTGTTCGCGTCGATCCGCGCCACATGGAGTCCCGGAACCAAGCGGAACAGTTCCGGTACGCTCCGCGCTCCAGAGCGACGAATCATCTCTTGAGTGATCACGAACACCGCGGCCGGTGAACGACCCACCGTGCTGGGCTGCCGGCCGGGGGTGGTGACAGGTTGCGGGTTGGGGTCGACAGGTTCATTGAGAGCATCCCCAATATCCCCTCCCAAAATACCGTACGGATCTCGCTCTGCCTCATCCTGAGTGCCTCGCTCCTGGCGATCCACGATTGTTACCGATGCCCCGGTCGTCTCTGACGCGGGTATGTCCGAATGCCTCACCGCCTCTAGTTCGCCAGCCGACACCGTAGATGCTAGCATCAAGAAGACAGCCATCGCCCAAACTGAAACTGATGCTAGCGGCGAGAACCGGCGCGACGCATTTCGGATCATTTTCACTACCCTCACCCGCAATTGGACCTATGCCGCTGGCCATGGAAGCACTACGACTGCGATCTCCTGAGCCATTGGCAGGGCAAGCGAAGTTCTCTTGCGCGGTATGGTTATTAAGAATGTGCCACTTTTTCGGAATCGGCAGAAAGTAACGAGTAGGTTGAGTGAATGCAGCGAAAAGCGTTTGTCGCGTCCCGGCGCTGGCTAAACTCGTGAAACTGGGGAAGACTTGCGGACAAGCGCAGGGGAGAAACCGGCTGGCGAACTCATCTGCGATCGTCAGCGGAAACAGGGTGCTGCCATGAACCCACCCCGTCGCCTCAAAGTGGGGGAGGCCTGATGTGAATGGTTGTGCCCGTTGAGGCGGTTCAGTTGCTGCTGAGCGATTACCTTTGGTAAACTCTCCCTGCCAGCCTCAACAGGTCCGCGGTTATCCTCAGCCCGTTTCTCGCCACGCGCGGGTTCACTTCAAATCGAACGCGATTTGACTCGATGTAGAAGCTGATCGCCGCTCTTCCCTCCTGGGCGAGACCCTGCCTGTCGCCAACAATCAGAATCGGACCTGTCAGCCTTCTGGCTTGGGTGAGTCTTCGCTCCAACGTCCTTTGAGGCGTCTTCGAAATGAACAGCAAGTGAAGTTCTTGATCGGGTGGGATGGAGTTTTCGGAGTCGCCGAGAAGATGTACCCGGATTGCGTTCCCGTTGGCGGTTTGTTGCCGTTCGAGCCTGCGTATCAAATCCGTCCCAAACGGGTCGTTGCCAAGCACCCCGATGTGGAACACCTCGCCTTCGATCGCGTCTGCTGGCCACCGCACATAAGCGGGATTTCCAAAATGCTTGAGGAGCGCCGCCTTGATGATGTACTCACGGTTAGGCGGTTGTTGCGCACCAGCATTCCTGCCGGTGGTTACCGGCAAACCGACGAGCATCAAGAGGATGAGAACAAATCGTTTGGTGATCATGAGACAAATGTAACCTGAAGTCGGTTCTCGCGCCTGATACAGTCCAGGCATTCTTGTTCTTCGGCAAAAGAAACAGATTTCTGTGTCGGGACCCGGTCAACGCCGCAAGCGATGTCCGGAAGCAACCGAGGTGGAGATCTCATTGGATAGCTGCGTCAGTTTGAATGTTCTCGAGAGCCTCTTTTGCGGCCTCTCGAACCTCCGGATCCTCCATATCATCGTCTCTTGCATTTTCAAGGGCGGCGATAGCACGCTTGCCATAGCGACCAAATTCGCCCAGAGCTTCTGCAGCCCCCGCGCGAACGAGGGGGAAAGGACACTGGAGTTGCTCGAGTAGCCACGGAATCTTCTTATTTGCCAGTTTCTCCAAGTCCGGCACTTCCACGGGTAGGCTGTCAGTAGTTTGTTCGAGGGTTAATGCGCCCATGATCTCTTCAGTGGATCTGGCCTTCGCGATTTCGCGTTTAGTGTTACGGATTTCTCGTTGTGTTTTGTCTATGTCCTTTACGATTCTTTCGGCTTCACGGACCGCGGAGACATACAAACATAAAACAACAATAAGGGCAGCCAGCAGGACCGTAGTGACGACGACGAAACTCGTCACCAACGGATTTCTCATGCACCAGCGCCAGGCGCGAGTCGTCTTCCCGATCGGGCGTGCCTGAATCGGTTCGCGGCGCAGATAGCGACGCAAATCGTCGTGGAGGTCTTGACCGGTGGGATAGCGGTTTCGCGGTTCCTTTTCCAAGCATTTCAGACAAATCGTCTCCAGATCGCGGGGAACTTGATCGTTCAGTCGTCGGGGCGGTGGCGGTTCGTCGTTTTGAATCTGGGACAGCAGCATGTGGCCCCTGCCGCGAAACGGCAACTCGCCGGTCAGCAGTCTGTACAAGACCACCCCCAAGCTGAATAGATCGCTTCGGCCGTCTGCGTTCCGCGACTCTCCGCCGGCCTGTTCGGGCGACATATACGCCGGCGTCCCCAACAGCTCTCCCGACAACGTGACATGCCCCCCCTCTTCATCGCGGTGCGCCAGGCCGAAATCGGTCAAGTAGGGCTTGCCGGTCCGGTCGATCAAGATGTTGCTGGGTTTGACGTCGCGGTGAACCACTCCTTCGCCATGAGCGTAGCCCAACGCATCGGCCATTTGCGCTGCCAATTCCGCTGTCTCCTTAAAGGTCAATCGATCGCCGCTCAGGAACTCATCCAGCGTCATGCCGTCGATGAAGTCACTGACGATGTAGGGCACTCCGCATTCATGCCCGATGTCATGGGCCCGGACGATGTTTTTGTGGTTCAGACGAGCTGCGGCGCGCGCATCACCCAGAAATCGTTCTCGTCTAACTTGCGTATCCAAGCTTTGGGGCCGGGCCATCTTGATGGCGACGGTCAGTTTCAACTCCGGGTCGTATGCCTTATAGACGACGCCAAAACTGCCTTGGCCCAAAGAATCGAGAACTCGATAGCGTCCAATCTTCTTCGGGAGTTTCGGGTGCGCGATGGTAGCCTCCGGATCCACTTCGACCGTGCTGCCGCAATTCGGGCAGGTGACTTCCTGCGGTTGTGGGTCCTCCAACGGGATTTTGTTGCGGCAGTCCTGGCACTCGACACATCGTTCTTCACGGGCCGGTCCGTCAACAACGGCAGGAACGTTGTCCATCGTCCCCGCCGGCGCTTGCGCCTTGTCGCGAGCAAGTGGTTCGTCATCCTCTTCGGCCAAAGCGCGAAACACGGCGCCAATAAAGAACGCGAAATCCGGAAAACGGTTGCAATACTCGCTGGAAAGCGGATCGGACCCATTCCGGCGGCGATAGTAGATTTCCACTCGCAAGAGATTGTGAAACGCAGACTTCCGCTCGTCGCCTTCGAATTCGCCGACGAATGCTTCGATCTTCGGTCTTTGTCCGTTCTTCCAGATCTCTTCGAATGCGTGGCAAGCGCTGTGGACTCGCTCGAAAGCGTCGACGGAAAGCGATTCGTCTAGTTCGTAAAGCTCGTCGTTCATGACGGCTTTTCCCGTTTCCACATTTTTCGAATCAGATGCAAGCTTCGTTCGACAGTCGGCACCGAGCAACCGCACCGCTCGGCAATCTCGCGGTTCGTGCGGCCTTCTAGCTTCCAAATGGCGATGGCTTGTAGATCGGCGTTCAGCAACCCGAGCCGGCGCTCACAAGCTTCGGCCAGCTCGGCGGCAAGTTCCGGTGTGGGGTCAGGCCCTGGTAGCTGGTCCATTGGGCAACCTTGGGATCCAGAGCCATCGTCCAGTATGACGGATTCGCCCAGCACGCGGCGCTTCTGCCGATCCTCATGCCGAATCAGGTCGACTGCCTTGCGATACGTCATCACCGACAGCAATCGCCACAGGCCGTCGCGGTCTAGCAAATCTGGAAAACGATCGTCTGCTGCCGCCCGAAAAAAGCTACGAAGCGCGCTGAGCGCGACATCTTCTCCGTCCGCCATGCGCGTGCCCCGACCGACCAGCTTCTGCTGAGCAACACGAACTAACTGTGGAAAATAGCGATTCCACAAGGCCCGCGACGCCTCCTCGTCGCCCGCCTTGATCTTCTCAACCAACTGCGCGACCGAATCGTCCGACTGCATGGTAAAGGACTCATCGGAAAGAACTAGCAAAGCTACCCAAACCAGAGTCTACGCTGTGACAGTGGCATCTTCAAGCTTCTATCGCTCAGAGCGACGGGGAATGCGGGCACGCGGAACCGCGTATTGCCGGAGTGGGCAGAACCACAATCACTGTTTCCAAAAAACTTTGATGGGTTGCTGCCTCGTTTGTCGGTTGTACCAACAGCGGCCCAGCGACGTAAACATACTCCTGGCTACCCCAACGCAAAGGAGATGAACCATGCTCTCCCGGCGAGTCTTCGGAATGACTCTCGTCGTCGTATTGACCGTTGTTGCGGTCCATTCGACTGCCTCGGCTCAAATGTACGGCTACGCATGGCCGCAGAACGTTCGCTACCCGTCCTGCTATCAGGGCGTCCCTTTCGGCTACTGGGGC
>JADHUC010000429.1 GCA_016784735.1 Pirellulaceae bacterium
TGAACCGGGTGATGGGCGGCATTGCGCGACATCCCAATATCGGTGCTTATCTGCTGATTGGATTGGGTTGCGAGCAGGGCACCGCCGAGTATCTGATCGGGAGCCAGCGTCTGGTGCAGATCGATGGAACCGAGAAAGGGAGCAGCGAGCCTCTGGTCTTGTCCATGCAGGACTTGGGCGGCACGGCGAAGACGGTCGAGGCGGCGCTTGGCAAAGTCGGTGAACTCTTGCCGCGAGCGAACAACGTTCGTCGCGAGCCGATTCCGGCCAGCGAACTGATGCTGGCGGCCGAGTGCGGCGGTTCGGACGGCAATTCAGGAATCACGGCAAACCCGGCAGTCGGCGTTGCCTGCGATATGCTGGTGGCCTGTGGAGGTACGGCGATCCTGTCCGAGACGCCGGAACTGTACGGAGCGGAGCATCTGCTGACGCGTCGCGCCGTATCAAAGGACGTGGCCGAGAAATTGCTCGAGCGGATCGAATGGTGGAAGTGGTACGCGTCGATATTTGGCGCAGAACTCGACAACAACCCATCGATCGGCAACAAAGCGGGTGGTTTGACCACGATCGCCGAGAAGTCGTTGGGGGCCGTGGCAAAAGGCGGTTCGACGGCGTTGGTGGACGTGTACCAATACGCCGAACAGGTCGCGGCCAAGGGGCTGGTGGTGATGGACACGCCGGGATTCGATCCGCCAAGCGTCACAGGCATGGTAGCCGGAGGTGCGAACGTGGTGGTGTTCACGACCGGACGCGGCAGTTGCTATGGCTCGAAACCCACCCCGTCGATCAAAGTCGCCTCGAACACGACGATGTACGAGAGGATGATCGACGACATGGACATCAATGCCGGAGGCATCCTCGCGGGACGCTCGGTGGACGAGGTGGGCCGCGACATATTTGAAGATGTTCTGGCAGTGGCCAGTGGCAAGAAAACTAAGAGTGAAATCCAAGGAATCGGCGACGAGGAGTTCATTCCTTGGACTATCGGCCCGGTGTTGTAGCCGAAACCGTCAGGCGTCGCATGACCAAACGTCTCCTTCTGATCATTCCGACTCTGGACCGTTGCGGCGCAGAAAAGCAACTGACGCTGCTGGCTACGGGCCTGCCACGCGAGAAGTTCGATGTCCATGTTTGTGCCCTGACTCGCGGTGGTCCCCTGCTCGAATGCCTTGAGAAGCACAACACGCCGGTCACCGTCATCGGCAAATCTTGGAAGGTCGATCCGGCAGCCTATCTGCGTCTGCGCAAACACATCCGCCGGTTGGCCCCAGACATCGTTCACACATGGATCTTCGCTGCGAACGCCTATGGTCGACTGGCGGCGTTTGGTGCCGGAGTGAAGCGTGTGGTGGCCGGCGAACGCTGTGTCGATCAATGGAAAAAAGGCTATGAATTGACCATCGATCGATATCTGGCCCGTCGCACCGAGCGGATCGTGACAAACAGCAGCGGGGTATGCGACTTCTACGCCGAGCGTGGGATTCGCGCCGACAAGTTTGTCGTCATTCCCAATGGAATTCGACCTTTCTCCCCCCCGACGGAGACGCCGCGAGACGAGTTACTGACGGAGTTGGGTTTGCCTCCGAGTGCCCGTCTGATCGGTGCGATCAATCGTTTGTGGCCGCAGAAACGTATTAAAGACCTGATTTGGGCCGCAGATCTGTTGAAAAACGTCCGTGAGGACTCGCATCTGTTGATCGTCGGCGACGGGCCCCAGCGTTGGAGATTGGAACGATATCGCGATCAGGTCGAGATCGCCGACCGCGTTCACTTCTTGGGCGAGCGCGACGATGTGCCACGACTGTTATCGCATCTCGATTGCCTGTGGTTGGGCAGTGGCTACGAGGGGCAATCGAATGCGATCATGGAAGCGATGTCGGCCGGCATACCCGTTGTGGCGACGGACATACCGGGAAACCGCGATCTGGTCGTTCACGAGCAAACGGGCTATCTTGTGCCAGTTGGGGACCGCGCCGGGTTCGGCCGATGGACAAACGTCTTGCTGGACGACAGAGAACTGGCCCAGAGATTCGGCGAGGCCGGAAGAAGACGCATGACGGAGGAGTTCTCCGTCCAAAGAATGATCGATCGCCACGTTGATCTGTACGACGAGATTGCCGGCTGCTAGTGCTTTGTCAATTCTTAGATTCAGGGTTCGCGTTCTCGTGGCGTAAGCTTCCAGCTTGCGATGAACGAGGGGGAGGCATTGGCAAGCAGGATGCTTACCCCACGTTTTAGAATTGACAAAGCACTAGTTGTGTTGAATGAGGAGGATGTCATCCTCCTGCACGACGTACTCCTTGTGTTCCTTTCGCATCAGATTGTGGGCCTTGACCTCTCGTTCGCTGCCCAGTCGGAGCAAGGCTTCGCAGGTCATCACTTCCGCGCGGATGAAACCGCGAGCTAGATCGGTATGAATGCAGCCTGCCGCCTCTTGGGCCGTCGCGCCTTTGCTGATCATCCAAGCATGGACTTCCTTCGGGCCGACGGTGAAGAAAAGCATTTGCCCCGAGACGTCCATGATGCGCTGTAACAGGCTGTCGCGATCAAACACGCCAACTCCCATCTCGCGGCAGAACTCGTCGCGTTCGTCTTCTTCCATCCGCGATAGTTCCATTTGCAGGTCCAACGAGACGGTCGCCACGTGTGTTCCCGCCGGCATTTGCTGCTGGAATCGCTCCGGCTCCGAGTCATCGTCGGCGATATTCACGATGACCAGACGCGGCTTTTCGCTGAACAGTTGAAACGAACGAATCGCCTTGGATTGATCCGGCGATAGGTCCGCTTCGCGCATGGGCTGGCCGGATTCCAGCACTGCCAACAGCGGCTCGAGCGCTTCCAACTCCTTGCGCAATTCGTCGCGATTCGGCCGAGGCTTCGTGATTTGTTCCCGCAACCGTTCGATTCGTCCCGAAACGACGTCCACGTCGGCGATCAACATATCGTCGTCGAAATTGCTCAGGTCGGCGACTGCATCCGAGCCTTCGTGGGAAGCCAATACGATCACCAGACAACCGGCCTCGCGGATCATCGCCAACTTGGCAGCGCTGCCTTCATGGGTACGGCTAAGTCTCGGCGTGTCGACCATCTCCAAAGCGGCTTCGGTGATCTTCTTCGGCTTGTAGATCTCGCTCAGACTGTGCAGCCGCGAATCCGGCACCGAGGCCATGGCCGTTTGGGTCAGATGCGCATGTGCCAAATCGGGCTGGGCGCCCGTAAGCCATTCGAAAAGCGTGGTCTTGCCTGAACCTCGGTAGCCGACAATGCCTATCTTCATTCTTGTTCCTGCAACATGGAAACGCAGCGGATGGAAACCAAGTCCCCAGCGTATGCTCTTGCCGCGAGACGGGCAACCGGAGTGGTCGAGCGGTGCTCACCATGTCACAAGCAGAACATCCTGACGTTGGTTCTAAACGTCCAGTAGGTCCCGTCTGCCGGACGGGACCTTGGAGAGCGTGGCGCGCCCGCGTCAACTACCGGTTCAGGTCCCGTCCGGCAGACGGGACCTACTGGGATATCTGGAGTCGGCAAACCTTTCTGGCAATCGATGGGTATGACCTTGCAGACGCCGGCCCTTGTGGCGAGAATGATCGAATTCCGCCAAGGTACACTAAGCATGCTCCTTATGATTGGAGGCCAACCGTGATGCAATTGTCCAACACTCACCGATCCACCCTTCTCCTCCGGAAATCGACCTCCAGGAGAGCGGGATTCCCCATTTGTGTAATGCTAATTGTTGTGACGACCCTGGCGTTTGTAGGCCCAGGTGCCGGCTACGTGCTGGGAGAAACTTGGTCGGACAGTACCGGGAAATTCCAGGTGGAGGCCCAGTTTCTGGGGATCAAGGCCAACAAAGTGTATCTGAAGAAAGATAACGGGGTCGTTATCGCCGTTCCCTTGGATCGTTTGAGTGCGGCGAGCCAGCAACTGGCTCAGCAGTTGGCCGCTCCGGCGCCGGGGGCGGCGGACTCACCCGATGGCACCATTCGCACGGTGATGACGGAGCTGGAGCAAGGCAATGTGCGCGTGGTGTGGGACGCCCTTCCGCCCAGCTATCAGTCGGACGTCAATGACTTGGTACATACGTTTGCCGACAACATGGATGCGGAGTTATGGAATGCCGGCGCCGGCCTTGTAAAGAAGGTCGTTCGGATTCTGAAAGAGAAAAAGCAGTTCATTCTCGCACATCCGGCTGTAGCAGAAGCGCCCGTCGACGCCGATACGATCACCGCGAACTGGGATACCGTGGTTGACCTTCTGGACACGATTGTGAACAGCGAGATCACGGACCTGGAGAAGCTAAAGACCATCGATGTGGGCGCGTTTCTGTCCGGCTCGGGCAAGTCCATCGGCGACAAGGTGATGGCGGTCGCGCAGGCCCTGGAAGGTCAGGACTTTTCTATGGCCGAATTCCCTGGCGTCGAAGTCGACGCGGCAGGCTTAGCCAAGCTGAAAGACGCCAAGATCTCCACGTTGAGTGTTGATGGCGACACGGCCACTGTGCGGATCGAGAAGGAAGGCGGCGAGGTCGAAGACATTCAGATGGTTCACGTGGAGGGCAAATGGCTGCCCAAGGAGATGGTCGACGGGTGGGCTACGGGCATCGGCGAAGCCAAGGCTGCGATGACCGCGGCAATGGGGGAAGAACTAAAGAAGAACAAGCAGCAGGTGCTGATGCCAATGAGAATGGTGGGAATGGTCCTGGATGGGATCCTGGCGACACAGACGCAGGAGGAGTTTAATGATGCTATCGACGGCATCAAAGGGATGCTCACGCCTGAAATGGAGGAAGGCGGTGGGGACGTCGATCCCTTTGGCGGAGGTGGCGGCGCAGATCCCTTCGGCGGAGGCGCCACAGAAGAGGCAGCCGCGGACCCGTTTGGGGGCTGAGAACATCACCGTGGACGATTCCCGCGTGCTGGCCGATTACCCCTCCGTCGTAACGTTGCCCGTTCAATGGGGCGACCAGGACGCCTTCGGCCACGTCAACAACACGGTCCCGCTGCGCTGGTTTGAGACGTCGCGGATTGCCTATCTGGAACAGAGCGGCCTGGGGTACATGATGTCCGGTGCCGGTCTAGGGCCCATCGTCGCGTCGATCACGTGCAATTACCGGCGTCAGATTGTCTATCCAGAGACCGTGTACGTGGGAACGAAGCTCGACACGTTGCGTCGCAGCAGTATGATCCTCGCGCATGCGGTCTACAGTCGATCGGAGAACGCTTTGGCAGCCGACGGCCAGACGGTTGTCGTCTTCTTCGACTACGATGCCAACCGGCCTCGCCGCGTGCCGGACGAGGTGCGAGAGAAGATAGAAGCGTTCGACAAGCAGGCCGAATCACTCTAGAACATCGTCTGCGTACACTACGTCGCGGTTGTAATCGTCAAATTCCTGCAACCGCTCGGGAGCGAGGTTCTGGAACCGAGTGAATTCCTTCTCCCAGCGCACTTCGACGGTTCCGATCGGCCCATTGCGCTGCTTGGCGATGATGATCTCGGCCTCGCCCGCGTATTGGTCCTTTTCATCGCCGTGGTGATAGTATTCTTCTCGGTGTACGAACATCACTACATCTGCGTCCTGCTCGATGGCGCCGCTTTCCCGCAGATGGCTCAGCCGGGGACGGGGGATCTTGCTGTCTTCAGCTTGGCGGTTTAGTTGCGCGACACACAACACGGGCACACTGGCCTCGCGGGCCATACCCTTCAGACGTCGCGTCATGCGGGCAACTTGTTCCTGGCGTGACGGTTGCTGGCGCGAGCCGCCAACATTATCGGGTTCTATCAACTGCAGGTAGTCGACTACGACCAATCCCAGACTGCCTTCGCGGCGATGGATGCGCCGCGCAGTCGCAGCGATCTCGCTGACCGTACGCGACGGAGAATCGTCCACGAACAGCGGTGCCCGACTGAGTTCTCCGGCCTTCTCGACAAGACGCTGGCGATCGGCGTGGGAAATCGTGCCGTTTCGCAACTTGTGTCCGTTGACTCGTGCGACCGTGCACAGCATTCGGTCAGCCAATTCGATGGCCGACATCTCCAGACTGACGAACAGTACCGGTTGATTCAGCTCGACGGCAACGTACTCGGCAATGTTCATGGCCAGCGCCGTTTTGCCCATGCTTGGGCGAGCCGCCAACACGACCAGCTCCGAGTCGTGCAATCCGCCGGTCAATTCGTCAAAATCGGTGAAGCCGGTTTCGACTCCGCCCGGCATATGGTCGCCTTTCATGCGAGAATCAATACGATCCATCGCTGCGTGCAGAATCTCTCGGATGTCGGACACCGTGCTGGAGCCGCGGCTGTCCAAGATCGAGAAGATTTTCTGTTCTGCGTCGCTCAATAGTTCCTTCGGCTCGTTTCCCGCTTCGTAGGCGCCGCGAAGGATCTCGGTGGCTGCGTCGATCAGCGATCGCAGCGTCGCTTTCTCGCGTACGATGCGGGCATAGTAGCGAGCGTGTGCCGCGTTGGGCACAGATTGGCTGACTTTGTACAAATAGGCCGCACCGCCGATCGCTTCGAAATCGCCTGCCGTCTTCAGACGGTCCACCAACAGCGTAACGTCGATCTTCCTGCCGGCATCGTGCATCTCCTGCATCTGCTGGAACAGCCGACGATTCGCGTCGTCGTAGAAGTCTTCGGAACGCAGGATCATCGCCACATCGTCGCACACGTCGGGCATTAGCAGAATGCTGCCCAAAACGCCCACTTCGGCGTCCAGATCAAATGGGGGCTGACGATCGAGCATTTCCGACGGGGCGTCGCTATTGGCCATCGGCGTCTCCTCCGTGACGATCGAAGTCGATGAATCGACGAATCGAAAGGGCTGCGTGGATCTTACCGCGCCGCGGACAAGTCGGTAAGTGGTCGTGCTGCGGGAAAGCAGCAAAGCGGGCTCATCCGGTGGCGAGAGGAGCTACAGATCCGGTGTGCGTTGTAGCGATTGCGGAAACGTCCATGATTCCATGTGGGCCAATCTCAGCGCAAGTGCCTCACCATTAGTTTTGGAGATCGGTCGGTGGCAGAAACCCGGTCTTTTCCGAAAAACCGGGTTTCTATTCCGCACGGAAACTTCTGAACGGTTACTTAGCACGGCGAGAAGGGCTGATGCGTGGACTATCGCCTACGCCGTCCCGTCGCTGGTGTCTTTCTTGATTTCGCTGTCTTCGGTGGCCGTCGGCACCACCCAGACCTTCAAATCGGCGTCGACTTCGCGGTGAAGATGAATCTTCACCGTGTACAGCCCCAGTTCCTTCAATGGGCCTTCGAGGCGAACTTGATCGACAGTCACGCTGAAATCGTTTTGCTTGAGACCGGCGACGATCTCCGGCGCGCCCACGCTGCCGTACAAGTGGCCCTCGTCCGTCGCATTTGCCTCGATGGTCACGCTCTGCTTCGACAGTGTGTCGGCCAGTTTCTTAATGTCTGCCAAGCGGGCCTTCTCGATCTCCAGCAACTTGGCCCTGTGCGTCTCGACCATCCGCTCGTGATGATCAGTAGCCAAGGCCGCCAAGCCCTGCGGCAGCAAATAGTTGTTCGCGTAGCCCGGCCGGACTTCGACCACATCGCCCTGTGTGCCCAAGTGATCCACAGACTGGATCAGCAGCAACTGCACTCCACCATTCGGACCCTTCGGGAGACGTTTGAACCTGCCGTGACGGGATTTCTTGCCTGCTTGCGTTTTCGCCATTATTTTCCTCAGATCATTCTCTTTCAAAATGGAATCTCTTCCTGGGGGGGACCGCCCGAGGGCTGATTGCCTTGCTCCTGCGGGGCGTCCACCCGAGCCGGCTGGCTGTATTCTGATTCGTCATGCGACTGTTGAGGGCGACCGGACTGTGCGGAACCACCCGGCCGGCTCCCAAGCATCTGCATTCGTTCGCCTACGACTCGCAATTTGGAGCGTCTCTGCCCGTCGGTTTCCCATGTATCCAGCTTAAGTCGGCCCTCGATCAAGATCGACGATCCCTTGCTGAGGTACTCGCTGGCAACCTCTGCAGTCCGTCCCCACAAGGTGACGTCGACAAATGTCGTCTCTTCGACCCACTCGCCCGTCTGGGACTTCCGCCGGTCGTTCACCGCAAGTCCGACGTCTGTGACGGCGGTACCACCTGGCGTGAACTTCAGTTCGATGTCCCTTGTGAGATTTCCAACCAGAATGACTCGATTGAAACTGGCCATATTTACGCCCTCGCACCAAGAATGCTAGACCACGATGTTACAGGTGACCTGCCCTCTTCCTTCACAGATTAGCAGCCTCGACATCGTGGAGCAAGCGTTGTACCCGCCAGTGGAGGCAGACGCGAGAGTTAGCCTGTGTCGCCGTCTTCTTCTTTGGCATCGCTGTTTTCCATCGCTGCGACGGCTTCTTCTGCCGGAATTTCCTCCTCGGTCACCTTTGGTTTTTCGGCGTTAGCAGCCTCGGGCGGCTTTTCTTCTTCCTCGGTGACTAGGGGTTCGCCTCGCGCGTGTGCGACCAGAGCATTCTCTAGCCGCGGCTCGACCTTCAGCGTCAAGTTGCGGAGGATACTGTCGTTCAACCGACACGCACGGTTGAACTCAGCAACCTTGTTGCTGTCCATCCGGAAGTAGCTCAACCAATACGTTCCCTTCCGGCGACCTCTGATCGGATACGCCAGTTTTTGTTCGTTCCACAGCCGACTGGCCAGGATTTCCCCGCCGCAATCTTCGACCATCGTGGGGATCTTGTTGCTTACGCCGTTCGGATCCCGAGCGTAGCTGTTGGAATCGAAGATAAACATGCATTCGTAGACGTTTTGCGCCAAAGCAATTCTCCCTGTCGCGACTAACCGCTATTGTATCGATTCATGCAGAAATCGACCCCTTGATCGACCCATTCGGCCAGCGCCCCGACGGCGGTCGAGATGGTCACGTCGATTTCCTTCCGCTCTTCCTTGTTGAACCTGCTCAGTACGTAATCCGCCACGTCCCATTGGGCGGGCGGCGGTCCGATTCCAATTCGCATCCGCGGAAATTCTTCGGCCCCCAGGCGGCGAATTACGTCCGCCAGACCTTTCTGGCCGCCCGACGAGCCCTTGGCACGGAATCGAATCTTTGCCAGGGGCAGATTGAAGTCGTCACAAACGACAATCAAATCGTCGTTTTCGATCCTGTAAAAATCCCTGGCCAACTGGACGCTGGCCCCGCTCCGGTTCATGTAGGTGTGAGGGCACAACAGCAAGGTCTTCTCGCCACGGATTGCAGCTTCGACAACTTCGCCTTGGAACTTCGCTCGCGCCGTGCCAAGACCGTTTTGCCGAGCAAGCTCTGCCAAGACCTCCCAGCCAACGTTGTGACGGGTCCCAGCATACTTGCGACCTGGGTTGCCCAGCCCCACGATCAGTTTCATCACCGCGATCCTTCGTCGGGCAGCACCTCCACCTAGCTTCCCCCTTCCTCTTCTTCGTCCTTGCGGCCACCAATTACTTCAGGCTCGATGCCCTCAGCCGCGGCCCCTTCTTCCTCCTCGTCTATTTCAACCGGTGCAGCACACAGCACCACGACCACGTCCGGACCGGAGAGCAACTGTGCGCCCTCCGGAAGCTTGACGTCACTCATTTTCAGCGAATCGTCAATCTCAAGTGAATTGACGCTCACTTCGATCTTGTCCGGAATCCCCGCCGCTGGACATTCGATCCGGATCTCGTGCGAAACGCGTTCGATCCTGCCACCTTGCCTCGTCCCCGGCGCTTCGCCCCGCAGGTCAAGCGGCACCGAGACCTGGACTTTCTCGCTAGCGGACACGCGGGTCAGATCGACGTGAAGTACGTCGACGCCGAAAGTGTCCCACTGCACATCACTAATCAGCGCGCTTTCGTCAACGCCACCCGTCAGATTCACCATTTTGGTGCCGCGGCGAATGGCTGCAGTCAGTTCATCCGTCGGTATGGAGAGACTTACAGTCTCCAGCCCGTGTCCGTACAGCACGGCGGGAACATGTCCGGCCTTGCGAACCTTTTTCACCGCGTTCGAGCCGAGTTCCTGGCGGATTTTTGCGTTCAGAGCGTCCGTCATCCGACGACCTTTCGTCAATTGCTTACGTGAAAGCTCATTATTTTTGCAGAAAGCGTCGCGAATTCAAGCCCAGATCAAACAACCGCCCAGTAGGGGGTTCTTCCCCGGCACGGTTAGCTTCGTTTTTTTCGTCATCTCAGCGGTTTCTATGCATGCCACTTTAGGGCCGTTGGTTGTCGCTCATCCGCCATGCCAGACGCTTCCGGTCAACAACGAGCCTGCCCATAAGACGCGCCGAGCATTGCGAGGGTCGTAGAGGACTCGAACCGCCTCGTTCGTTTCGGCCAAGCGGCGAGCCTCACGTCCGAGCTGTCCGTAGACGTTGCACACAGCCACTTGGCTCCCCGCGTTCGTTTCGAAACGGAATCTCATCCTATACTGCTGCTGGTCATTGACCTTGACGCTGGTCTTCTCGACCTCCTCGACGATACCGTTTGCCACTATTCCGTGGCGCAGTAACCGGCCGTTGATGTAGCGATAGCGAATCGAGAAGAAGCACATCGGAAGACCGACTAGTGCCCCGACCCAGAAGTTCTGCATCGATATTTGGCAGATTGACTTTTTCCTTGGTTTCTGATATTTAACCCATATTCAGGCTGAAGTACCGTAGTTCACGGTTGATTTGTTCGATAACTTCAGCTACAGTGGG
>JADHUC010000430.1 GCA_016784735.1 Pirellulaceae bacterium
TGAATACTTAAAGGGGCACTGGTACGAAGCAGAGACGCTGTGCCGGGAACTTCTAAGGCAATCGGACGTCGACGTGGACACGCGGCTGATGCTGGCGAGCCTATGCCGGCACACGCGGCGATTCGACGAGGCACGAAAAGAGCTGAGACGGCTGGGGCAAACGGACGGCGGCGAGAAGTGGGCTTTGGAAGTAGCTCGTGAACGGGAGCTGCTCGAACGTGCCGAGTCCGAACCGCTCGACGACGACCAAACGGACGAAGATGTCTCGATACCGAGTGTCGAGTAACAGGAATACGAAGGTAGAGCAGGCTTCGATTCAGGCGGGCGACGGATCGAAACATCTAAACAGACGATCGGCAAAAGGGGGACTCGATGTACGAGCGATTTACTGACCGCGCACGGAAGGTGATGCAGCTTGCCAATCAAGAAGCGCAACGTTTCAACCACGAATATATCGGCACCGAGCACGTTCTTTTGGGCTTGGTGAAGGAGGGTAGTGGCGTCGCAGCCAACGTCCTGAAGAATCTGGACGTGGATCTGCGGAAGATCCGGCTGGAGGTTGAAAAGCTGGTACAAAGCGGGCCGGAAATGGTCACCATGGGCAAACTGCCCCAAACGCCACGTGCGAAGAAGGTGATCGAATACTCGATGGAGGAGGCTCGCAATCTGAACCACAATTATGTCGGTACCGAGCACATTCTGCTGGGGCTGCTGCGCGAGCAGGAGGGCGTCGCCGCTCAGGTGTTGATGAATCTGGGGCTGAAGCTCGAAGAAGTCCGCGAAGAAGTCCTCAATCTTCTCGGTCACGGTTTGGAGGGCGAGGAGGAGCCGTCGGAACGCAGCCGCGAAAGCAGAAGCGAGGGGCGAAAGGGAAAATCGAAGACGCCCGCGTTGGACAGCTTCGGCCGCGACTTGACGCAACTGGCCAAACAAGGCAAGTTGGATCCCGTCATCGGCCGCGAGCGCGAGATCGAACGGGCCATCCAGATTCTCTGCCGCCGCACGAAGAATAACCCCGTCTTGCTTGGCGAGGCCGGTGTGGGCAAGACCGCCATCGTGGAGGGGTTTGCTCAGCAAGTTGTCAGCGGCAACATACCGGATCTGCTGAGCGACAAGCGAATCGTGGTTCTTGATCTGGCGATGATGGTGGCCGGCACCAAGTATCGAGGCCAGTTCGAGGAACGCATCAAGGCGGTCATGAACGAAGTCCGCCGGGCCAAGAATACCATCTTGTTCATCGACGAATTGCACACGCTGGTCGGGGCGGGCGGCGCCGAAGGCGCCATCGACGCGGCGAACGTGCTGAAACCCGCCTTGTCCCGCGGCGAAATCCAGTGCCTTGGTGCCACGACCCTGGACGAGTACCGCAAGTACATCGAAAAGGACAATGCGTTGGCTCGGCGTTTTCAAGAGATCATTGTCGATCCCACCAACCGGGAGGAGACGGTAGAGATTCTAAAGGGCCTGCGATCGCGGTACGAAGACCACCATCGAGTGCAGATCACTGACGATGCAATCGAAAGTGCGGTGGAATTGTCCGACCGATACATCTCCGCACGGTGCCTCCCGGACAAGGCGATCGACGTAATCGACGAGTCAGGTGCCCGCGTTCGTTTACGATCGATGACCCGCCCGCCGGATTTGAAGGAAATCGACGAGGATGTCGAGCGGCTGAACAAGGAGAAGGAAGAAGCCGTCGCCAATCAAGATTTCGAAAAGGCAGCGTCTTTGCGCGACCAGGCGGACAAACTGAAGACGAAGAAAGACCAGATCACGCACGAATGGCGGGAGAAGTCCAAACAGACCGACGGCGTGGTGGACGAGGAAGTCATCGCCGAAGTCGTGTCGAAGATGACCGGCGTCCCGCTCACGCGGCTGTCCACCGAAGAGAGCTTGCGGTTGATGAAAATGGAGGAGGAACTGCACAAGCGCGTGATCAGTCAGGAGAACGCCGTGACGGCCGTAGCCAAGTCGGTGCGACGCAGTCGCAGTGGCCTGAAAGACCCTCGACGCCCCACCGGTTGCTTTATCTTCGCCGGTCCGACGGGCGTGGGCAAGACGCTGCTGGCCAAGGCGCTGGCCGAGTATCTGTTCGGCGACGATGACGCGCTGGTGCAGATCGACATGAGCGAATATTCGGAGAAGCACAACGTCAGCCGCTTGATTGGCGCGCCGCCAGGATACGTCGGCTACGAAGAAGGTGGACAACTGACCGAGAAGATCCGCCGCCGGCCCTACTCGGTCGTCCTGCTGGACGAAATCGAAAAAGCGCACCCGGAGATCTTCAACACCTTGTTGCAGGTGATGGAAGAAGGCCGGCTGACGGACGCGTTTGGGCGCAAAGTCGACTTCCGCAATTCGGTCATGATCATGACCACCAATGCAGGCGCGCAGGCCATCAAGAACGAGGCCGGTTTCGGTTTCCAGAAACCGGACCAGGACGCAAGCTACGAGAGCATGAAAACTCGGGTTAACGAACAGGTCGAGAAGGTCTTCCGACCCGAGTTCCTGAACCGCCTGGATGATGTAATCGTCTTCCGGCATTTGACAAACGAGGATCTCAAGGAAGTGATCGAACTGGAATTGGCCCACGTGCGCGGACGACTCTCCGAACGTGGATTCGAATTGGTGTTGACCGACGACGCCAAGGAATTCCTGATCAAGGTAGGCTGCAAGGACCTGGACTACGGCGCGCGGCCGCTGCGGCGGGCGCTCGAAAACCGTGTCGAAGACCCCCTGGCCGAAGAGCTGCTGAAGGGTACGTTCCAGGGCAACAACAAAATCGTCGTTGATGCCATCCGCGATGACGAGGGAAAGATTCGACGACTTGATTTCCAAGGCGAGACGGTCGAGCAGCCCGAACCCGAGCCGGTTGCTGCCGGCGTGGGAGAATCGAGTGACTCGTCCGAGGAATCAGTCGAATAGACGAGGACTCGACTACTGGATGCCACAGAACCCGCGGCAACAACCGCGGGTTTTTCTTGGCTAGCCCAGGCTGCGCAATCTGACAACTCGGCGTTTTCCCTAATCTTTGCTCAAGCCGCATAACCGGCCTCGCCGATGAGATGGACGAAGCCGTGAGCTTCGCAGTCGGATATTGCGCTCTGCCCTCCTGGCAGGCAAATCCCAAGGAAGAACATGTCCACGGACTCAAACATCTCGTCCACCCTCTCGGATAGATCGAGCGGACCGTTTGCCGGCTTGGCGGACTGGGTGGCCGACTGGGGAGCCGTGACGATCGAAGGTATTTCGGCTGCGGGCAAGATAGCGTTGTTCTCGTGGCAGACCCTCTCGTGGCTGCTCTTTCGCCGGCCTCGGAAGTCGACACTGCTGCCGATCTTCTATCAGGTAGGCGTGCTCAGTCTCCCGGTCGTGGCGCTGACCGGAACCTTCATTGGAATGGTGCTGGCCGTCCAGACCTTCTTTCATTTTCGGGAACTCCGAATGGAAACCGAGTTGGGCGCGGTCATCAATATGTCGCTGGCTCGCGAGTTGGGGCCCGTGCTGGCGGCGACCATGCTAGCGGGGCGAGTTGGCAGCGCAATGGCGGCCGAATTGGGGACGATGCGCGTGACCGAGCAAATCGACGCGCTCTCCAGCATGGGTGCTAACCCGATACAATATCTCGTGGTACCTCGATTCCTTGCGTTCGTGCTGCTGATCCCCGCGTTAACGGTCATGGCCATATTCATGGGCGTTGTGGGAGGATATTTCTACAGTGTCGTGATTCTGGGAATTGACAAGCACCACTACTTGTACAACACGCAAGAATTCGTGGACAGTTTCGATTTGTTCACGGGCATGTTCAAAAGCGTGTTTTTCGGAATCGCTATTGCACTGGTGAGTTGTTACCAGGGATTCAATTGCCGTGCAGGCGCCGAAGGAGTCGGCAAAGCCGCCACCTCGGCGTTTGTGCATTCGTTTGTGTTGATTTTGGGGCTGGATTTGTTGTTGGGAATTACACTCGATTCGTTCTACTACATGCTCTGGCCGGAAGGTGCAAGCTTGTTTCAGTAGCCTCCCGGCGGTGCGGGTTATGGACACGCAATCCACAAGTACCGGACTTGACGAACCGCTGCTCGAAGTGCGCGGTCTGCACGTCAACTTCGGCAGGCAAGAGGTGTTGCGGGATATCAACTCGAGCATTCCCCGCGGCCAGACGGTGGTTGTCATCGGCGAAAGTGGATGCGGCAAGACGGTCCTATTGAAAACGCTGATCCGCTTGATAAAGCCAACTAGCGGCGACGTGCTTTTCGACGGACGCAGTTTAGCGAAACTGAACGACAGGGAGTTGACGGCGCAACGAATCCGCTGCGGTTTTGTGTTCCAGGCGGCGGCCCTGTTTGACAGCATGACGGTCGGTCAGAACGTGGCGTTCCCGCTGCGGCAGCACACGCAATACCAAGATGCGGAGGTGCAGGAATTGGTGATGGCCAGATTGTCTGAGGTCGGTCTTCCCGCCTCGGTTGTCGGCAAGAAACCGGCCGAACTGTCGGGCGGCATGCGCAAACGTGTCGGACTGGCTCGCGCCCTGATCATGGACCCCGAACTGATCTTGTACGACGAGCCTACTACAGGGCTTGACCCAATCATGAGCGACGTAATCAACGAGCTGATGATGCGCACTCGCCGCCATCGTCCGGTAACCAGTGTCATTGTCAGTCACAGTATGCGAACAGCGCGCAAAGTCGCCGACCGTGTGCTGATGATCCACCCTATATCGCTTCTCGAACCTGGGCAGGAGCAGATCATCTTTGACGGCCCGCCGAGCGAGTTAGACCGGTGCGACGATCGGCGTGTCGTGCAGTTTGTTCGCGGCGAAGCGGGCGAGCGAATGACGGAGATGCGCGCGTAGAAACCCGGTTTTTCCAAAAAACCGGGTTTCTGGGCGTACAGAGCCGACCGGACGGGTCCGCCAGATCCGTCCTACTTGGCCGCGGTAGCAGGCCGCTTTGGGAAATATGATCATGGACGAACGAGTACTTTACTTTCGCGTGGGAGTCGTGGTGGTTGCGGCGGTGATTATCACAATCGTCCTTGTGATGTTGTTTGGTGCCTGGCCGAATGTGTTCGAATCGCAGTATCAAATCACAGTCGACTTCCCCGAAGCGCCTGGCGTCGCGGTCGATACGCCAGTGAAGAAGAGTGGCGTTCTGATCGGCAGAGTATCGGAAGTGACACTTCTGGACGAGGGCGGAGTCCGCGTCGGCGCAAAAATCAAACGCAAGTACAAACTGCGACGAAACGAGACGTGCCGGATTGCCTCCGGATCGCTGTTCGGCGATGCCGTACTGCAGTTCGTGCCCAGCAGTAACAAAGAACTGTCGGTTAGATTCGACGCCAATAGGGACGGCCATCTGGATGCCGCTGAGAAGGCAAAGAGCAAGGAAATAATCGGCGACGAGGAGTACATCATCAACGGCGTGGCGCCTCGCAGTCCGCTGCGTATTCTCGTGGACCTGGAGGACGACATCGCGGCGACGTTGAATTCGATAGAAACCGCCGGCAATGAAGTGGCACAGCTCGTCAGTTCGGTCAACAGTACAGTGGGCGGCGAGCAGGGCCAGATCGGATCACTTGTGCAGAAGGCCGAAACGGCCCTGGAACGCTTTGACCGCACGATGCAGTCAGTGGAGAGGGTGCTGGGCGACGAAGAACTGAGCATCAAACTTCGACAGTCGTTGGAAGAACTGCCTGAGTTCATCAGCGAAACGCGCCAGACTATGACCACAGCTCGCACGACCCTGGAAGATTTCAGACGTGTGAGTGCGAAAGCAGAAACCAACCTGGAAAACTTGGAGAAGTTCACCAAACCGTTGGGCGAGAAGGGTGAGCAACTGGTCGCGAACGTGGACGCAAGCACACGAAACCTGAACGAGTTGCTCGCCCAGCTTGTTTCGTTCAGCGAGGCGTTGAACTCCGGGCAGGGCACCTTGGGGAAGCTGGTGCATGACGACGACGTCTACCGGAAGATCGATCGCCTGGTGACCAACGCCGAGGACCTCAGTCGACGACTACGACCAATCGTCGACGATGTCCGCACGTTTACCGATAAGATCGCTCGCGACCCTCGGCAATTGGGACTCAAGGGGGCGATGGATCCGCGGCCTGGCGGCTTCAAGACTGGTGTGCAATGGTAAGAACGGAACCGGAGGGCCATCGCACATGGGCCTTGGCCTGGCCAGATCAGAAGCCCCTCGGGGCAGGCAGGCCTTCCGGTGGCGGAAGCGGCGTCGATATCATGGTCGGAGATAGGGGTGAGACTGGTTGCGGTGATCGGGGCGCGTTCGGTAACGGCACTGTGTATCCGGCCTGCGCGCCGGTGCGTAGCCCTTCAGCCCGCTCCAGCAGTCGGTCTGTGGGCAAAATCTGCTGGGGCTGCAATTGGAAGTTCACTTCATGCTCGTTGCGGAGTTCAAATGGCCACAGGTTCTCGCTAATGAAATCCAGCGGAGGTATCTGGTACCAAGGGGGGAAAAACGTCTGCTTGACCGTCAACGTCTCATAACCGTCTTTGATCAACTGGATCTTTCGCGTGCCGTAGTAGGTGAAGTCGGTGGAGACGGGAGTGGTGCCGATCTCCTGGTCGTCGACGAAAACAACGGCGTCCATCGGATTGCTGCGAACCGTCATCCGTCGCCGGACGCATCCAGGCACGGATGCGATGATCAGCAGCGAGATCAACAACGCAAGACAGCGGTTTCGAGGCGTCCCGGTCGGAGAAGATGGCTTTGACACGTAAATATGCCGAGAATTGATGAAATGGGAGTTGTTCTTGAGCCCGAGAAGGCGACGTTCTCGCATTTCTGAGACGAGCCGCGGGAGTATAATAGGATGGTTCCGGCAGGGCCAGATCGAATTTACGTTCCGTTAAGGTGTACAAAAACCACCTATTTACTGTCCCGCTGGGGCCAGTAAGTGCTACAATAGCAGGGTAGAGGGATCGATCGGCCGGCTATGGCCCAGATGACGGAGAGTTGGCGCGGCAGTCTTGCGTTTCTTAAGATAACAGACGATGGCCAGATCCACACGAGAGTTTGTCGAATCCCTCGAACACGCCGCTCGCTCCGACGTGGGCATGCGGCGGGCGAACAATCAGGACTCGCACAAGGTCGTAGTTGCCCAAGACGAACAGTCGTGGCGAGAACGCGGTCACTTGTTCATGGTCGCCGACGGCATGGGAGCGCACGCTGCGGGCGAGTTGGCTAGCAAGCTAGCGGTGGACGGCGTCTCGCATCTTTACCATCACTACCGCGAACTACCTCTGTCCGAAGCACTAAAGCGGTCCCTCGCCGAAACCAACAGCGACATCCATCGCCGCGGTCTGGAAAACCCCGATTTCCACGCCATGGGAACAACCGCCAGCGTGCTGGTGCTGTCGCCTCAAGGCGCTTTGATGGGCCATGTGGGCGATAGTCGCATATATCGACTGCGCGGCAATCGTCTCGATCAACTGACTTTCGATCACAGCCTGCAGTGGGAACTGCGCAACATCGGCCGATTGCCTGAGGATTCGGATTTGGCGAAAGCCGTGCCCAAGAACGTTATCACGCGCTCGTTGGGACCCAACGCGGATGTCGAAATCGATCTGGAAGGCCCATATCCGCTGGAAGTGGGCGATACGTTCCTGCTATGCAGCGACGGTTTGACCGGGCAAGTAGACGATTACGAGTTGGCCGAGATTCTGGCCAATCTGCCGCCGGACGAGGCCGCATCCGTTCTGGTCGACCTGGCCAATCTGCGCGGTGGTCCGGACAACATTACGGTGATTATTGCCAAGATTGCCGGCATCGCTATGGCGGCAGGCGAAAACGATCGAGCACCGGTTAGTTCGACGGGCAAGCGAAGTGGATCGGCTAGTGGCCTCGCGCCGTGGGTGGTTAGCGGAGTCTGCCTGTTCTTGGCGCTTGTGTTGTGGTTTGCCGATCAGAGCATCCCGGCTATCGTCTCGGCCGTGGCCGGCTTCATCTCCGCCGTGGTGGGCGTGGCTCTTCTGTTCCGCGGACGCGGACGGGTAGACAATTCGGTCGCCGGTGACGGCCGATTGGGAAAGGGACCGCACGCACATGCCATGTGCAAAGGCGGCGATGAGTTCATGAAGACGTTGTCCAATGTGCTGGACGAACTGCGCGACGTGGCCCAGGAGTCCAACTGGGACATCGAGTGGTTCCAGCTTGGAGAATATCGCCGCAACGCCGCCAAAGCAGCCGGTTCGGGAGACTACCCGGCAGCCGTCCGCCAATACGCCACAGCGATCAGCTTCATGATGGACCAATTGCGTCGCCAACAGGATCGCGAAGCCGGCGACTCGTCGATCGAGTACTAGCGGACTGTGGGATGGGGGAGGTATCGGTCTTAAAGAAGTTCGCCGTCCACGATGGGCTCCTATTCACACCCAGCGGGCAGGTAGAATTGCGTCGTGGGAATGAGTTGCTTTTCGATTGACGGACTTTCCCAGTACACGAGCGCTCTCCAGTCTCGCGTCGCGTCGAATGTACCCTTGTGGTGTTCGACGCGAATCGGGTACTTTTGGCCCGCAACTACCTTGCCTACCGAAGCGGATCGCGTCTGTGGCCTGTCCCAGGCGTCGATGATCAGCTTGCCATCGAACCAGACACGACCGCCATCGTTCACGTCGAAGGTCAGCGTGTATTCTTCGGAATGAGTTGGCTGGACGAAGCCGGTCCAGCGGCAGGAGTAGTGATCCCCTTGGTTGTCGCCCACGTGGCTGCTGAGGAAACGTCCGTTCCATCCCTGTCGCCGGAAGGCGATCTGCCGTGCGACCTTGACCACAGGCTTCCCGCTTAGCTGCTCGCCATCGAAGTATTCGGCCTTCAGGCCATTGCCGCTGCCAACATCTGGTCCCACGGTGACAGTGCGACGGACCGAATGCTTCTCGCCACCCTCGTCTTCGACCGTCAACGTGACCGTGAAGTCGCCCGGCTGAGTGTAGGTGTGTGAGACGGCTTTCCCTTCCCCTGAACTGCCGTCGCCAAAGTCCCACGTGTACGTTTCGATCTCCCCGTCCGGATCGGCGCTGCGGCTTGCGTCGAAGCTCGTGGTCATGCTGCCCCAATCGCGAGTCTGCGAGAACCGCGCGCGGGGCGGCTGATTGCCTCGCTGCTCCAACGTGCCGATGTATTTGGTAGCGATGACTAGGCTGTCGAGATAGTTGCACTGCTCTTTGTGGCTGCCGCCGTGGAAGTAAGGCCCCAGCATCCAGTGATTGAATTGGATGCCGGCGTGCTTCTCATCGACCAGCGGTACGTTCGGAAGGTCGCTGACCAGTTTGCCGTTGACCCACAGCTTCAGATGGCCGTTCTCTTGCCCCGGCTCCGACAGTCTGGCGTAGTGCTCGACACAATGCCATTTGTCGATCTGCACCTTGTCCGGCGGATCGACGTTAGACGGAGTCCGGTTGGCAACACCGCCACACTTCCTCAGCACCTGCGAGAAGCCGCCGTAGCCCCATTTCTGCCTGGCGGTGGCCACGCGGACATACGTGTCGGAAGACTTCCAGAAGTCCAGGTACACCGACAGATCCGTGTCCGTGGGTGAACCGAATGAGCCAGCGAACACGATGCTGTCGTGCGGGCCATATCCTTTCGGCCATTCCCATCCATCCGGGAAAAGACGATAGTAGCGCACGTACACTTCCGGCACTTCCTTCAGCCGAACATGCATCCAGCCGCCGGTGCCGCCTTTGGCATACCGAATTTTCAGGCATCGCTTGCCGGTGTTCGCACGAACATCCGGGGCGCCCGCAATCGACAAGCTCTCATCTTGTCCCCACTTGGCGATATCGTACCAACCGCGGCCCTCCAACGCTTCATCCTCGAAGTCTTCTGACACAAGGACCTGGGCGTGCGCCGGGATGCTCCACGCAAGAGCCGTTAGTACGAGTGCCGCGATCGCTAAGCCGGAATCGACCATCCGTCGCGCAAGCATAGTCGTCACCTCCTCTGGGAAAGCCCGCGAGTCATAATCGCCTCACCGCGTTTCGACCAGCAGCACTGGCCGGATGATGCCGCCCAGGAACAGTTCCGTGATGTTGGAGTGGTCGACGCGCACGGAGACCACGTTCTCGCCGTCCCGTACTGCGCGACTGATATTTACCGAGAAAGGCAGTCGTTTCTTCTCACTTGCGCCGACTTCGCGGCCGTTTACGTAGACCGTGGCGTCGCCATCCACTTCGGTGAAGAACAGCGACATGCTCCCCATTTTCTTGGGCATGTCGAATGTGGTTCGATACCACATGACGGTCTGCCGGTCGGGCATGCCTTGCCCGTCCAGCGTCTTGCCATACGTGGCAACCAGGGGCCAGACGCCATCGTCGAAGTCGGGACGCCCGTAGCCTTTCTTGACTCCTTGGTCTTCGTCGTCGTACGCCAGATGCCAACGGTCGGGCAAGACCTGTGCGACCCGGTTCGGCGCGGCGGTGGCGGTGGCACCGGCATCGACGTGCCGCCCTACGAATCGCTTCAGATAGCCGACCGTGTAGTGGTTCCCCATGCCGGATTGCTGGTTCCGTTGGCTGCGTTCCAGCAGCCGGTCGTAGATCCGTTTGGCTGCCTGGAAATCGCCGCGATTCATGGCGCTGCGGACGGCGATGAACTCCTCGGCGTTCCGCAAGCCCTCGCGGGCCATGTCGACTCGGGCGGCGTAGGTCT
>JADHUC010000043.1 GCA_016784735.1 Pirellulaceae bacterium
AACCTCACCGCCGATCTCGTCCAAACCGTCAACAGCGGCGACATAACGCTGAAGTCGGGCGCCGACATGGCCATCGATCGTGTCGAGACGGCCACGCATCAGGGCCAGCGCAAGACGTCCGGTACGATTCTGTTGGACGCCTTCGGCCAGCTCAGGGAATCGTCTCCCGCGGACAGCGCGGTAGACGTTCTCGGTCACACAGTCACGCTGAAGGACCGCGATGGTTCCATCAGCGGCCTAAAGGTTCAGACCCCCGCTTCAGCCAACCAGAGTACCGGCGAAACCGATATGCACACCGTCGTCGTGCCGTCGACGGTCGACGGCGACTACGTGTTGATGGCGCCGACGGCCGGTGCGAGCAATGTGGACCTGCACGTCGCTGGCGCCCTGAATGTGGTTTCGCTGGGCACCTCCGCCGGGCAGACCGTGGCACTTTCGTCCGATGGCGACATGGTCGTGGCGGCGGACCTGAACGTCGGCAGCGCCGGCACCATCGACTTGGACGCCGGCGGCCACCTGAGCGTGGCTGGTCGCCTGACCGCGGGGACGCTGAACATCGGTGCTTTCGGCGAACTGGCGCTGACAGACCTGGACGTGGGTACCATCCGCTTCGACGTGACCGGCGGCGGTCTGACTATCACGAATGCTTCCTCGTTGGTCGTCGGCGCCGGCAGCGTGGACGGCGGTCTGCGGATCACCAGCGACGGCAAAATCACGTTCAATGACAACGTGACGGCCTCCGGCGACGTAACGGTCACGGCTGATGGCGCGATCGCAATCAACGGTGGCAAACTGCTCGATGCGGGCGGGGGCGACGTGACGCTGATCGCCACCGGTGGCATTTCCGGCCTGGTCGATGCGGCCGAACTGAACTTGCAGGCGGCGGGCGTCGTTAGTGTACGCGACCCCAACAATGTAACTGTAAACGGTTTCGTCCAGAACACCGCCGGCAGCAGCGTTACCGTGACCGCTGGCGGCGGCATCACGCTGGCCACAAACGTTTCCAGCGGTGACGGTAACGTGACCCTGGATGCCGACGGCGGCACGCTCGCCATGAACACTAGGACCGTGATCGACGCAGGAGCGGGCCGTGTGACCCTGGAAGCTTCGGACAACGTGTTGCTGGCTCACGTGGCGTCATCCGGCACGGGGTCCATTGGTGTCACTAGCCAAACTGGCTCGATCACCGGGCCGCTGACGGGCACTGCGCTGGCGATCCCAACAGGGACCGTTCAGCTTTCGGCAGCCGCCGGCATCGGCCAAGGCGATGGTCTGACCATGGAAGCGGCTCGCCTGGATGTCGAAAACACAACTAGCGGAACGATCCGAATTAGCGAAGCCGATGGGCTGATCATCCAGTCGCTTCAACAGGGCGCGGATGGCTCAGTGTCCGTCACAGCCAGCGGCGGCGAACTGACCGTCGCCGGCAGCGGCATCACCAGCGCCGGCGGCAGCGTCACCTTGCACGATGCGGCGACGGAATGTGAGATCAACGTGGACGCTCCCATCATCACCGGCGGCGGTGATGTACGGCTCGTCTCGGACTACGGCAATATCGTCTTCTCCGCACACGTAGACGCGGGTGCGGGGGACATCGACGTGACGGCTTCCGCCGGCGACATCCGCACTACACGCACCGGTTGGACCGTTGGCGATCCGGTCACGCCCGATCTGACAAGCGGGGGTACCATGCGTCTGATCGCTCACGGCGTGATCGGCGAGGGCGCGGCAGATGAGCGGATTAGCACGAAGTCGCTGGTGGTTGATGCCGGCCAACTGAGCGCACAAAGCCTGAGTGGACAACCGCTGCACATCATCACCACTGGGCATACCCGCCTGGGCGAAAGCGGCACGAAACGGCCCATCCTGACAGGCGGCGCCAAACTGGTCAGCCTGGGAACCATGCACATCGCCGAACACGTGAGCGGTGGAGGCGAGGACATCCACCTGCTTGCCCACGACCTGGAAGTCTCCCATCCACTTCACAGTCCGGGAGGCAAGCTGACCATTTCGCCACTGCTGAACCATGGCGTCATCGCGCTTGGTGACCGTTCGGCCGACGTCTCCGGAATGCACCTTGCTCAGAGCGAACTGAACCATCTGGCCGAAGGTTTTCACACGGTCACCATCGGAGGGAATGATGGCGCGTACAAGATTCACATCGGCGACGCCGACAACTCGGCCAGCAAAGTCCACTTCAGCGATCCGTTGGTACTCCGCAATACGAAATGGGGCGGGCATATCGACATCCATGGTTGGCTTTTCGGGACTGACAATGCGTCGTTCAGAGTACACGGTTCGGGCAACACGACGGTGTTGCACGACGCGACGATCGACAAACCCGGTGAAATCGTGTTGGACGACGCCGTGCAAATCGACGGTACTGTGACCGTCAACTCGCGGAACGACCGCATCGACTTCCTGGGCATTTTGGACGGCGACGGCACAGACGGCGACGACACGTTGACGCTAGACGCGGCGGCCAACATCACCTTTGCAGAGACGATCGGCGGCACAGATCCGCTGGAATCGTTGACGATCACAGCCGCGGACGTAGTGACCTTCAGCCAGCCACTGGTCGTCAGCGGCGATGTAATCATCACGGCCGGCACGGTGATCTTCGAGGCCGGGGTGAGCGTGACCGACGGCGGCAATCTGACCATCACGGCCGACACGATTCAGGTCGATGTCGGCATCGCCGTGGCTGGCGACATCACGTTCGTCGCGGATGAAATCGACTTGCTCGGCGGAGTCGGCACGGTAGAAAGCACGGGCGGAGGTTCATTGGCGATCCGCACTCGAACCGAGCACGCGACCATCGCCACGGCATTGGGCGAGGTCGATGGCAGGTTAGACCTTTCGGCCGCGGATCTGGCCGCGTTCACGGACGGCGGTTTCAGCCGAATCGAAATCGGTCTGAAGGATGGCGACCATGCAGCGGAATCAGCCGGCCCAGTACTCCTCGGCGGCCACAACGCCACGGTCTTCCTAGACCCGACCTTTGTTTACGCTTCAACCATCACGGTGGCCGACGAAACCGACAGCGGGCATGTGCTGACGGCCGCCGAGACGCTCGAACTGAACGCCGTGGGAACGGTCGAGATTGCTAATCACATGATCGTAACCGGGGATCTGACGATCTATTCGGCCGATGGTGCGGTGGAGCAAGACGCCGATACGGTGGACGGCCAGGAAGCCGAAAGCTTGACCGTATCCCGTTTGACCGTTCGTGCTCACGGCGGAGTGCACCTACCTTGGATCGAAGTGGATTCGCTGCACGTGACGAACGTGAGCGAGGGCGACATTCTGATTACCCAGGTGGCTGGCGGCGGCGACATCACGGTACAGAATCTACAGCAGCAAGCAATCGACCATATCGCTTCACTGACAACCGAGGATGGAGACATTGTGATTACCGGGCCGGTGAGCGCGGCCGGAGCCGCCGAGGTTGCGCTCACGGCCTCGGGGGCCGACGGTGACATCCGCTTGGAACAGTCAGTCCAGACGACCGGCGCCGGCCATTTGCGGCTTTCGGCGACAGGCGATGTGGACATCACCGCCGCCGTGACTACGGCGAGCGGACACGTACAGATCAGTGCCGACGGGAACGTGAATCTCGCCGAAACCGGCAGCGTCAGTTCCGTCGGCGCCGGCATGGGCGTGGTGGAAATCACCGCGGGCGGCAACGTGGTGCTCAGCCAAATCGAGTCCGATGACACGGCAACGATCACAGCCCAGACCGGTGCCATTACCGACGGTCTCGCCGACGAATCACTCAACATCACCACCTCAGTCGTAAGCCTCTCCGCAGCCACCGGCATCGGTGCCGCCGGCGACGGAGATATCGACATCGACGTGGATGAAGTATCCGCCGCCATCTCGCAGACTGGCGGCGTCTTCCTGGACGAAGCCGCCGCAGCGCCGGGCATACACTTGACGGACGATGGCGTGCTGGAAGTCATTGGCAGTGATGCCGACGACTACATTTTGGTGGCGCCCCTGGGGCGCGATGGCATCCAGGTCGACGCCAAACTTGGCCCCCTGGGTGTGGTTCATCAGACGTTCGCATCGGCCGACGTGGAGCGAGTTGCTGTGTCGTCCGGCGACGGCAACGACTTCGTCCGGATATCGAGACTTCTCGCCATCCCTGTCGTCCTCAAAGGCGATGCGGGAGACGATTTTCTGCGAGGCACAAACGGCCCCAACGTGATCCTTGGCGGTCCGGGCAACGATACGCTGGTGGGCGGCTACGGCCACGACGTCTTGAACGGCGGCGAGGGCCAGGACCTGTTGATGGGGTACGATGGGACAGACGTGTTAGTAGGCGCCGGCAGCAACCACGTCGACATGCACGATGTCAACGGCGACGGCCACGTGACGCCACTGGACGTACTTTTGCTGCTGAACAACCTGAACGCAAATGGTTCGCGCAGGTTGGATGAAATTCCAGACGCAACCAGTGTCTCCAATGCCTGCAATCTAAACACGGTCGCTGGCGGCTGGGACAACCCGACGTCGTGCTTCAACTCCGTGGTCGGTGGGCCTTTCCTAGATGTCAATCTAGACGACATGATTTCTCCATTGGATCTACTGCACCTCATCAATCGGTTCAACGCGGAGAAAGCCAGCGGAGAAGGCGAGTCGCCACAGGCTGTCGATCGGTTCGACATCGCCGCCCAAGTTGTGAGCCACCTGACGCCTCTTCCTACCCTCGCCGAACGGCCGGCAAGTCGAGCAGCAGTCCGCGAAACGCCGGATGCTGAAACGGCCCTGGCCATCGTTCCTTCAGCGGGCCATTTGCGGGGCGTAGCTGGGTCGATGGAGGGTGGTTGGGACGACCACGTATTCGACGAGCATTCGTTGTTCGAAGCGGCAGGGCCGGATGACGACTTGTTAAGTGTCTTAGCCGACTATGTTGCCCAGAGAAGCGGCGCTGATTGAGCACCTCCGCCTGAATCGCGGCGTCGCTTCACCCCACTCTCTTCTACGTCGCAAAGTTCGATGCTCGAAGCCCAACGCTGCGACCGCTACTTGCCCTCGAAACATGCGACACGGCCATCCGGATCCGATCGCTCTGCGTATCAAGGCCATGGACGAGATAGCCTTTTTGCTCCCCAAGGCCGATCATGAGTTCGGCGTCCTCGCATCCTACCACCACGACCAGCCCACCGCGGACGCCGCTATCCTTCAGGACGTCCGACGCAGTCGTTGCGGCATGAACCTGGCCAGCCATCAGACAAAGAGAAACGACCAAGTGAATTCCGCGTATCATGGTTGCTCCTCCGTCCATTGCTTCTCCGAAGACAGATGTAGGTCAGGCTGTGCCTGACGCAAACCGGATTCCGTCAGGCACAGCCTGACCTACCATTCCTTCATTTTCCGAAGCAGACAAGCTTACCGTTTTTCAGGGAGACGAAAAGCCGCTCACTCGCCGCGGCCATGCCGTCGAACACCGGACTGCTTTCGAGTTTCTGTTCCGCAATCTTCTTGCCGTCGTCCGGTGAAATGATCCAAAGGTATCCGGCCTTGTCACCCGCACGGGCCGCGTAGAGTTCCGCTGCGGGGCCGTCGTCGGGCCAACCACCGACAAACAACGCGTTGTCGGCCAACAGCATCGCACGGGCCTGGAACGGCACTTTCACCGTCCACTTGTGGTCAACCGGCGTTTTGGGGCGAGTTACCTTTACCGGATAGTCAGTCGTCGGACTCGTTTTCTTATCCGGCGTAAACGGCTGGTTTGCATCGGCGAAGAGCAGGCAACCGCGACTCGAAGGAGCCGCTCCCGAAGGAACGATGCCGGGTGACATGAATGTTTGAAGTCCGCATACCGCCCGGTCGTCGAATACCAGAAGCTGCCCGAAAGGGACTTGCAGGTCGTGCTTGATGTACGAAAACGGAAAGTCGTACACGTCTCCGTAACCGAGGCGCCAGAAGGTCCGATAGAACCAGGTGTCGTCGGTCAATCCGGAGTTTGTCATCAGGTGGCGCCCGAGTCCCTCCTGTCGATTCAATTCTGTGTCGAATTTGATCTGTTGCAGGTAGATGTACTTTCCGTCGCTCACCAGGACATCCGGGCGCGCGCCGGCCATCGTGAACGTCCGCGTCGGCGCTTCCTCGTGCGGGACGAAGACCCGCGTGTCGTACATCTTTCTTCCCGTGACCGTGTCGACGCCATAAAGCCAAATCCCGCCGTCTAGATAGACCGAACGCCCGGCGGCGAAATAGGCGACACCGCCCATCACCAGCACGTTGCCGTGGACCGGCCAGACCGATTCGAGTTGGCTGTCGACCATCGTCCGCCGATCTTCCGGGGCGGCTCGAAATCTCCACGCAAGTTGGCCGTCCACTGCCGACAGACAATAGACCCATCCGTCGTTCGAGCCGAACAGGAGCGTACCATGATGGAGCGTTGGCGGTGTGTCGACGCGACCGCCCGCAGTGAAGGCCCACGATTGCGCGCCCGCCTTTTCGTCCAAGGCTGTTATCCGGCGGTCGTTTACCGACGCAACAAAAACTCTGCCGCCGCCGACCACGGGTGCCGTCAGTTTGCCGCCGATCTTTGCGTCCCAGGTTTTCTTCAACGAGACGGGGATCGATGCAGACGTCGCGCCGCTTCGCAGGATGTCGCCGCGGTACGTCGGCCACTCGTTCGCCATTGTGTCGGCTTTGGTGGAGACGCCGTAGGCGGGGCCTTGCTCCAACACAGCGCTCGATTTGCTGGGTGTATTGCCGTGCGGCAGCAACGCCGTGAATCCCCGCAGGATCACGCCCGCATAGCAGCAGCATGCATTGGGCGGCACATAGGTCATGCCGTTGCATGGCATGACACCGTACTGGCAGACGCCCCGCACCCAGTTGTTTCGCGCATGCTGCTGGCCTGTCAGATCGAAGTACTCCATGCCCCGTTTGTCCGCGATTACGAACCGGTGGGTCGCCTTGTTCCGGTAACACCGCGCGTGGTGACCCGGAGTGAGCAGCCCCGAGATGTCGATCGTGCGTTTCACCTCGCCGGTCTGCGGGTCGCGTCCGTGGGTGGCGAAAATGCCGGACCAGACGAGACCGTCGGCCAGGAACACATCGGCAGGAGCGTGAAAATCCGGCGGCGACGGGCACGACCATAGCGGCTGGCCTCGGTCGAGCGACAGCGCCGTCAGCTTGCCGCGATCGCTCGCCAGCACGACGCCGTCCTGCTCGCAAATCACAATCGTCGGAGCGAAGAAGGGTGCCCCGAAGATGGACTTCTTTTTCCGCGCGGGCTTCTTGGCGGATTTCCCTTTCGCTGGCTTCTTCGGCGGTGCGGTCTGTGGATTCGACGAAGCGAGGTCGAATGTCCACGTCTCGTTTCCGGTCCCCGCGTTGACGCAAACGACTTCGGTGCCGCGCTGAAAGACCGCACAATTGGCTGCCGCGGCGACGGTCATCGGCTGGAACTTCGCGGTGTCCGTCCCACTCTTCTTCCAGAGCACTTGGCCGGTTTCGGCGGAAACGGCCATCAGCAACCGCGGGCTCTCGGCGGGCGGAACGCCTCGTCGAGCAGCCTCGTCCGACCGCTCCTGCAGGTCGTTTGTCACCACCAATAGAACATCACCGATCACAAGGATTTCGTCAGCGCCACGCGTCTCTTCGAACACGCGAAGCGTCTCGCCACTGGTCGCATCAAGAATCGAAACCGGGGCGTCGAGTTCGAGCGTTGCGAAGACCTTTCCGCCGACGGCCACCAACCGCCGCGGAAGTTGTGGTGGCCCGGAGCGGAACGGCCGAAGGTAGTTTGCCCAGGTCGGGATCGGCCGTTTCCAGAGCAGCACGCCGTTGAAGGCGTCGCGGGCAACGAGTTTCCAATCGGGCGGGAAGTTCATCAGACTCGGTGGCCCCTCGTCGATGATGTAGTAGATTCGTGGCCCGTCCGAGACAACCGCGCTGATGCTGGCCGTCACATCGTGGTGGCGTGCAACGGCCGGCCCGGCGAGCCACTGTAGCCGTCGAGGCGGGCCGACCAAAGCGTCCGCCGCCACCGCGTTGCCGTCCGGGCCGTGCATGTAATGCGTCCAATGGTCGATCTCCTTCGGCCGTGGCTTTTCTAAAGGCTGGAGGCTGGAGGCTGAAGACTGGAGGGAGATCATGGCGCCGCCTGGAGCGAGTACACGATCGATTTCCCTCATCGAGACCTTGCCGAGGTCATCGGCGACCACAAGATTCACCAAGTTGTCGATGAACGGCAGAACGTCGCCTGAAAAATGCTCCACGGTGGCTTGGGCTTCGAGCCCCGCGTTGGCGATCCGCTTACGGGCCTTGGCAACGTTGGCCGCATCGCCGTCCATGCCGTGGACAACGTAACGGTCGTCCGCTGCCAGACACGCGGTGAGCGCTCCGTCACCACACCCAAGGTGCAGCACGAACCCACCACGCATGTCGGTGGCGTCGAGAATCTGTTCGGCAAGTTGGGCAGGTTCCACAGCGGCGGCTATTGCAGCGAACTCGAGCACGGCGATCGAGACGCAGAGCGTTTTTGAAAGTTGTTTCACGTGGTTCTCCTTTCCTTCAGTCGAGCCTCGGCGCCCCGACCGCAACGCCTACCGAACTCAAGACCGTCCGTACCAATAAGCCGTCAGTTCTTCGCCCCAACGGATTCCTGCCGGCACGATTTCAGATATTTGCAGGATTTGGCCATTGCTTCTACCATCTCATCCGGTGCCGGTTCGTGGTGCATGAAGGGGTTCACCGGATAGCGGAAATTGACCTTCGCCAGTGCGTCCAGCCAGGGCTTGCAGTCGGTCGGACCAATCCCCGGCAATTGCCCAGTACCAGGTGCATGCTGCCAAGCGTAGAAGAAGAACAATTGATCCCCACAGATCTTGATCGCTTCTTCGACTGATTCCTTGTTTATCTGGATATGATAAGGAGCCAGGGCGATACCCAGGCGGGGATGGCGATTCAGGTCGGTAAACGCTTTGAACGAATCCATGTAGTTCAGCAACGATTTTCCGCTGTGGTTTTCGAGCGCGACATGCGAATCATACTTCTCCGCCAATTCCAGTTCGGGCTTCAGGGCGTTGAGGCGGTGTTTCATGCTTGCCGTCAGGTCGTCCGGATCATTGAAGCCCCCGCTGCCGTGCACGGCCACTCCGCCGCCGGCCTTGCCGAGCAGTTCCGCGTAGCGCGGGTAACCTCCGCTGTAGACCGAGAAGGAATACAGATCCAGCTTGTGTTTCGCCAGCAACTGTTTGAGCGCCTCGGGTCCGAGCCTATCGAGTACGTCGTCCAGGTGAGGACAGCCCGCATGGGCCGACCAGATGTCGATGGCGTCGAAGCCAAGGTCGGCGATCCGTTGGACAGCCTGTTCGATCGGAAGCGAGGCAAACGCGATCGACGAGCAGGACAGCCGCATTTTCCACTGGCTCTGGTCATCCGCACGAGCACCGCGAATCAAGCCATCGGCCCCCGCCATTCCCACGAAAGCCGCCGAACCGAGCCGAAGAAAATTCCTACGCGAACACTTGTTGTCGGACATAGTCAACTCCTCTTGTGAAATAAAGATTGATGCAATTGGCCACCGGATCTCAATCCTCCAATTCCTGGTCTCATTAAGAACTAAAGCTCCTCTCCATCCAAATACACTTCTAACCGCCCTTTGCCCATTACCACAGCGACGTGCTGCCAGGCACTGGGCTGCAACACATCGGGGAATTCCTCTTGATGAGGGCCGATGATGACGCGTAGGCTCAGGCCGGGCCAGCAGTCTATCAGAAAGCCATCTCTCCTTCCGGCGGTAAGCTTGTCGAAGATGCGGCCAGCTTCGGCCTTCTCCGGCTGGATCCATGCCTCGAAGGAAACTGCGCTTTCGAAGTCGCCCGGCTTGGTCGCCAAGACATCACCGGCTTTCGGTTCAAGCAGACAATTGACGACAGTCTCTCCCGTCAGTTTCTCGTTGCGATCGCCCGCGGCCAATTTGCGAATCGAATCGGGCTTCAATAGGCCACGGAACATCGTCGCTCGGCCGATCTTGCCTTTGAACCGACTGCCGCCGGAATGATCCGTCCCCATGCGTAACGGATGATCGTTGTGTGGTACGACCGGACGTACGGGAACAGGTTGCGGCTGGTGGACAATCACATCGTTTTTGCGCGCCGCAGGTTCGATGCTCCAGTCGGCGAGCTTCCCGTCGACGACCTTGCCGCTGATAATGGTCATTTTCGCCAGGTGCAGTTTGAAGTCGGCATTCCAGTCGGCCGGCCAAGCCGGAAGCAGCAAGATCTTGTCGCCGGCTTCCTGCACCAGCATTCGCTGAAGCGCTGTGCTGCCCGAGCCAAAGTGGTCGAAGTCCGGGCACGAATCGGGCCCTTGGCTTCCGAATAACGGAAAACGGCATTGGGTCGACGCATTGCGGAAGCGATGAACCAGCCCGTCCTGTGCCTCGGCAGCGTTCCCCGCGTAAGCCCAGTGGATCTGGTCCTGCGTCCAGCACCTGTAGCCAAACGCGTTCTTCAACGTGCGGTGCTGCATCGTGCAGTCCACGATGTCGGCCGTTCCCAGGCCCAGACCGAAACAACGGAATGGGAAGACAGGGTACAGTTCACCGTTTTCCGAGTTACGCCTTAGCTCCCATGTTTCAGCAGGTGCGATGGCTTTACGTCCGTCGATTTCATGCAAGAAGACTGGCGGTATCTCAGCCCGGAAACGGCGCCAGTTTGTCTGATCGTCCGTGGACCCGGCTTTCATCGCCAGCAGTTCATCAAGGCAAAACTGAAGTCCCGACACATCGGGCGCAGGGTTGACTGCAATCCACCAAGTCTCCAGCACCATGGCCGGATCCAGCCGAAGCTTTCCGTTCGTGTCACGCGTATAGTGCTTGTCGAAGAACAGCAGGACATCGCGGGCAAAGGGCACCAGGACGGTATCGCGAAACGTCTCGTCCCCAGAATACTTCGCGTACTCGATCATCATGGCCACGGTTTCCAGACCGCAGGTGAAGTAATAGCTGTGATAGTAACCCTTCCCCTGATTCTCGCCCGGTTTGGTCTTGGGCGGCTTACCGCTTTTGCCGCAATCCCGCTCGCCGCCCGTGGGTTCGATGTTCTCACGGTAATAGGCACCTTCGTGCCCAAACCAAGCCTTGGTGATTGCCTTGCGAATCGGCAGCAGGTTCCAGTAGTAGTTGAAGAAGGGCTGCAAAAGCTCGAAGTCGCCGCTCATCAACAGCGGCCAGTAGAGCAATCGCTGGTTCTGGTAGGTGAAACGCCGGCCCCAGTCACGGTCGTCCTCGTGAGTCAACCATGACCCGTCCGGCTGTTGAGTGGCGACTTTTCTTCCCTTGTTCCTCTCATCGCAGCGCAATGGCTGCGTGAACAGGCCGCCGTTGAACTTCGTCTGAATTCGCCCGAGGCTCTGGCAGGCCATCAGGAACCGAAAAACGTTGTAGCTCTGTGCCACGAGAGCGCCGCCGTCCGCCTCCGTCCGCCTGCCCGACGGCGCTTCGCCGTCCAGCTTCTCCCGTTCGTCGGTTGGCAGCGAGTTGTCGGATACGATGATCCAGCTACGATCCCAGAACGCCGTCCACCAAGCACAATGTTCCTCCCAGTCTTTCTTCACGTCCATTGGCTCTGTCGCTTGCCGCTCGATCGTCTCGATCCAAGAAGACACTTCGGGGGTCTGTTTTGCCAGGGCGTGAATGCGGATGTCGAACGACTTTCCCTTTCCGGTCAGCGTCCCTTCCTCCAGCGACAGATCGGGGCATTCAAGGAGGTTGCCGAAAGTGTTGAAGCGGTACGGATCAGGGAACTGAGACGTCATATGCTCGACGTCGTAGTACTCCATTTCGGCCGGATAGACGCTCCGGTCGCCCACCGCGAAGTACCAGAGGATTCGCCCGTTCCGCTCTAACCGCACATCCTGGGTAACATCATCAATGGGGGCCCTTGAAACGTTGCTTCCGCAGTCGTCAAAACGTTCCCAGAACTCCGGCTCGGCACTGACGGAGATCTCGTCGGACGCGTCGATCTGTACGTGATAGACGGGCCGGTTAGCGTCCGCCCAAATCCGCAGGCTCACACCGTCCGCTTCGATGTGAATCGAACCGGTCGGCAGGTCGAGGGTTTGCCGAAACGGTTTGCCATCGGCGAAAGGGTTAGGGGTCAGCGAGACGCGGACGCGCCCCGTCTTGAAAATATCCCCGTTGTAAGTGAGGGCATCGTTCTTCGCCAACAGCAGGTACAGATCGCCGTCTTCGATCGCATAAACCCCGGCGGCAATGTCTCCGTTGCCCAGCGGCATCTGGCCGGAGGCGTCCTTGGACGGGCTCTCCCAGACGACCTTGTAGCGCCCGATCTGTTCACCGCTGACACTCGATGTGAGCATCAAGCCCAGGACAAGTAGAAACGTCAGCCAAGGAAGAACTCTCACACGTTTCACCGGAAGATGTCTGTTGATGCCTGATGTTGTGCCAAAGACAGTCATACTTGTTCCTTTCTTTGGATCACGTCTGTTCAAAGCGGGATATCAGTGTCCTGCCGTGGACGCTTCGCCCAAGTAGTTGCCGTAGGTAATGATCAGCGTTGCCACGACGATCACCGCCATGCCAAGGTGCAACACGCGCCTGGGACGCGTGCCTGCGCCTTCCCATTCGCGGAACAGCCAGCCATACACATTGCTGAACAGGATCAGCATGGCCATATGAAGGGCCCAACTCGTGAAACCGTAGGTTTCGCCCATGTGGTGATGGCCCATTCCGTAAAAGAAGAACTGGAAGTACCAGAACGCTCCACTCAAAAACGCCATTAGGTAGTAGAAGGCGAGCGTGCGTGTTCGTTGCTTCGGCAGACGGAAGAACTGGCCGCCCGTCCGGTTGCGGGCGATCAGCAGCATACACCCGACCAAGTTTGTAATGAATGCACCGCCGTTGGAGAATGGATAGATGGCATTCATCTTCAGCAAATCGCTTGCACCGGCCGCTACGGCTGCTTTCTCCAAAGGTTCGCCCGCCAAGAGTGCAAAGTTAAAGACTGCCGACAGCACGCCAGCCGTGATGGCAAGGGGCACGCCGATGCGGAACGAGTACTGAGACGGCGCATCGCCACCCATACGCTCTCTCAGCACACCGGCCCACCCGCACACGGCGATTCCGCCTAGCGAGATGAGGATCCCGGCGAGTACGATTTGACCAGGCAGATCGGAGAACTTGTCGAAGATCTCCCAGACGAAACCTTTGTTGGGGTGCCAGATCAACGGAAAAAGGGTCCCCAGGCCAGCGGAGATGCCGATGGCAATCGCATAGTTCAACGAGAACCCAATATGTCGGATACCCAGCCCGAAACTCAATCCGCCCACACCGTAGACAATCCCCAGGCCGAGCGAGCGCAACATCGCATCCCTGGGGCAAGCCTGAAGTACATCCCAGTAGTTGGGGATCGTGAGAAAGGCGCCCGCAATCGGAAGGATCAACCAGGCAAACGACGCCGTCGCAATCCAGTAGATCTCCCACGACCAGAGCTTGGTTTGTTTCTGGGGCGTGTAACAACTGGACGACGAGAACGCTCCGATGCTGTGAAGAAAGACTCCCAGGAAGGGATTGGGCTGCATGTTGTCGGAACCTCCCGTGCTTCAGGAAACGAACATCCGGCAAATCGTCACACGGTACACAGCGTTACCGCCTCGCTCAACCCCTTCAGCGGATCGCGGGTGGGAATGAATTCATGTCCGATGTACCCGCTGAACCCTGTGTCGGCGATGGCCTTCATCACGGGCCGATAGTTGATTTCCTGGGTGTCATCCAATTCGCGGCGGCCCGGGTTGCCGGCCGTGTGATAGTGGCCGATATAGTCTTTGTATTGCCGGATGCGCGAAATGATGTCGCCATCCATGATCTGCACGTGGAAAACATCGAACAGCAGTTTCATCCGGGGTGATCCCACCTGCTTGACAATGTCCATGCAATAATCGGTATGATCGCCCTGATAGCCGGGCACGCCGACCATTTCGATCGGTACTCGGCTGTTCAGGATTTCGAGGCAGATGTTGACCTTCATCTTCTCCGCATAGCCGACGATCTTCTTGTACCCGGCAACGCAGTTCTTAGCACCCTCGTCCGCCGGGATATCCTCGGCCAGTCCCGTGAAGGTGATGACATTGGGAAAACCGAAATCCGCACACGCGTCGATGGCCTCGCGCAGCTTGGCCAGGCACATCTCGTGGTACTTGGGATTGTTCATCCCTTTGTCGAACCAATGGCTACCCGCAATTGCGCAGACAAGGCCGTGTCTCTTGAGCATCGGCCAATACTTGGGTTCGACAAGCTCGACGCTTTTGCAGCCCAGTTGCTTCGCGATTTGGCAGGTCTTCTCGACATCCCAGTACTTGGCGAAACACCAGTGCACGATCGACTGATTGAGGCGTCCGTTCTTGGCACCCGTTTCCGCACGTTCGCCCGCTCGCACACACGAGCCCAGGCCACCGGTCCCGATCAAGGCGGGCCCTGCCGTCGCCGCGCATCGAAGTACATCCCGCCGGCTGACCTGCCTCGCAGTGCGTCCATTGGATCGGTCTGTCTTGTCCATGGTCGTTACCTTTCTCTCCGTTGCGGTACTAGGTTCGCTCAATCTCAGGGCGGCGTTCGGTCGCAATGCTGATCGAGTTTCCGTTAGCGGTCGATCGTGTTGGCTGGGGTCCGAACGACTGTGATGGTACGAGTGCTCAAGTGCAGCTCCGCTAGTGCCAGGACCAAGGTGTCCGCGCCGGTGGTACTTTCGTAGTGGTCGGTCTTCAGACTAGCACGCGGCAGTGGGCTGTCGCCGAAGAACTTTTCTATAGAGATTTCGCCTAACTCAAAGGCTCGCGCGTAGTACTTCTTCCTGGCGGTGATCCGCCATGCGGCCAATTCGAGGGTGATCGCCTGGCCGAAACTGAGCGGCCAAGCGTCGATGTCGTCGCCGGGCAGTGAATCCAGGTACGCGTCCGCCGCCGCCACGATCAACTTGCGGTAGCCGATCCTGCCCGTGTTCTCGTACCGCGACCTGCACATCACGCCAACGGCGGTGGTGGTTTGCCTGCCGAGTGTGGGATCCCACAAAGACGTGTAAGAGATTTGTGATACGGTCGCGTCGTGGCTCTTAACAAAACCGTTCTTCTCGTTCAAATCGTGGGGTAGCGCACAGAACTTTGCGTCCTCGCGCGCGGCGAACGTCGTCAGCCGAGTCTTCAGCGGTTCCGGCACCTTTCGTGCAGCCCCGTCGCAGTCGATCGCCAGCGACAACGTTTCGCAAACGTTTGGCGAACGCTTCTTTTCTTCGTAGCCAGTCAACACAACATCGATTGCCGTAAGGAACGTCTCGTCTCCGGTATAGGCAAACGCTTCAGCCCATGTGCGGATGAAGAAACCCGCCTGCCGTGGGCAATCCGTTGCTGCCCTGGAGCTGTCGCCATCGAAAACGGCACAGGGGCGGATTGCGCCCGTCTCTTGATCGACAACGTGCTGGTTCCACAGCCCCAGGGCGAAACGCTTGCTTTGCTGCGGGGCCAATTCAAAACACCGATCCCATAGCATCCACGGGCGCGAGAACTCGTGCAGCGACTCCTCGGCGCCGCAGGCAACCGTGTCGGTCATCACGTCCCAAGACAGATGTTCTCCCCACGGCAGTAGGCCGGACTCGGCCGACGGCGCGCTGGTGAGAAGCCATTTCAGCTCGGCATCGGCCGCCTGCGGATAGCGGTCTTCGCCGGATAGCCCTTTCAGGAAGTACAACAGGCGCAGCAAGTTCTGATCCATCTGGGCGTTGGCTCCGACGAGCGGTTTGCCCGCCCCACCGGGACGGCTCGCACAAGATACACCCGCCGGAGCCGGTGGGCGCGTCTCGAGCGGCGAGAGGGTCTTTCGATCCAAAGCACTTAGCAACATGCCCGTCTTCTCCGGTCCGTAAGTATCACGCCCGTGCTCCAGCATGGCGTCGGCATACCCATAAACCACGCCGATGAATGGAGAATCCGGTATGGACTCGTGGAACAGTTTGTGGAGGTCCAGGTCGGCACCCTGGCTGGCGTGAGCAAATGCCCATAGAGCGAGAACCATCGGGAAGATCGCGAAACCGCTTGGGATCGGCGAATCAGCCGTTGTTGCGGGTTGACTGTGGGGCACGTTTCCAACGTGCCTGGCACGATGGAATCGTGCCCCACCTGTTTCTGGGGCGATGCATGGAGTTCTTCGTGTTGTGGCTCTGTCATGCACGATGCGCGTCACCGATCAATGGTATTGGAGGGGATGGTGATTTTCAGGTTCTGTTCCGCCGCATGGACTTCTAACAGAGAGAGGGCCAGCGAATCGGCGCCCGTGATGGTCTCGTAATGATCCGTCTTGAAGCTCGCCCGTGGCAATGGATTGTCCTGGAAGAAAACGTCTACGGCCATTCGGGCGAACCGGCGAGCCTGTTCCAGATAGACGTTCCGATTGGTGAACCGGTACGCGGCCACTTGTGCGCTAATGACATGAGCGAAACTCATCGGCCAGACATCCACGTCTTCGTCAGGCAGCGCGTCCGCGTACGCGTCGGCCACGCGGATCACCAGGTCACGAAATGGCTGCTTTTTGACTTGCTCGTACCGTGCCAGTCCGAACATCGCCCAATTGGCCGCCACCCCCGCGGCATAGCCCGCTTGCCAGGTGGGCGGGAAGGCCAAACTGCCGTCTGGCTGGCCGTAGAGTTGCCCAAGGTTTTCCAAGATCAATTGATCCTCGACCTGGGCAAACTTCCGTAGCCGAGACGCCAACGGATCGGGTACCATCGACGCGGCCGTTTCGATATCCAGCGGGCCAATGGTGCCCTTCATCACGCCATCGGGTCCCGTCCGCTTGCCTTCGAATCGGGCCAGCACGATCTCGATGGCCCCTAGAAAAATCTCGTCCTTGGTGTGCTTGTAGGCATGAGCCCAGGTATGAATGTAGAAGCCTGCGTGACGCGGAAAGTCCCTGCCGTCCCTGGGGCCGTGCCTGTTGTACGGGGCATGGCGATCGAAGGCGCCGGTTTTGTGATTGGCGATTTGATGGTTCCACAACCCCAGTGCAAACCTCTCTGATGCCTCGGGGGCCAACTCGAAGCTTCTGTCCCAGAGCACCCAGGGTCGGGCGAATTCGTGAGTGTAATCCGTCCCACTGGAAATCGGCTGATCCAGCATCACGTCCCACGAAAGGTGCTCGCCCCACGGCAAAAGCCCGGTGACCGGCGATTGTGCGTTTTTGAAGAACCACTGGATCTCCTGATCGGCAACCTCGCCGTAACGGCCCTCGCCTGTGATCTCGCTCAAAGCATACAGCACGCGCAACAGGTTCTGGTCAAGCTGAGGATTGGCTCCGGTCAGCCGCCGCCACGCCAAGCCCGTACGATCTCCGCGTCGCACTCCGCCGGGCGGTTCCGGGCGCAGGTCGAGTGGTTTCAATGTCCGGCGGTCCAGGGCGCTCAAAAACAGACCCGTCTTCTGCGGCCCGTACGTGTCGCGACCGTGCTCGATCATCGCATCGGCGTAACGGCGGACGACATCCAACAGTGAAGGCTTCGGCCGTTGAAAAGCGCCGACTGTCACGATCGGATGCGTGTCGTTCAGGCAATCTTCGATATAGTCGCGTTCGAAGAACCTCAGCCCGCTACCGCCGTGTCCCTGTCCGGTGACGATATCGACGTCTCCGTCCCGATTCCAGTCCACGGCGTCGGCCCCGGAGATCATCATGATCGAGTAGGGCTTAACGATGGTGATGCCGTCTGGATTTGGAAACCTCGGTTCTTCGCCCGGCTGGCCGCTGCCTTCATCCTTGTAGAACCGGATGCTGTGCTCGAATTCGCAGGCGACCAAGTCTTTCTTGCCGTCGCCGTCCCAGTCGACGAACGAACCCAGATTGGGCCGCACAAAAGAACTCAGCTCCAAGTGCTTTGCGGTTCCGAAGCACGGGGCTGCGTCGGTGTGCACGTTTTCAAAGAAATAGAAACCGGGATTGTCCTGATCGGAGAAGATCAGGTCCTTCTTGCCATCGTGGTTGAAATCGCAGACCATCAGGTGCGACCGAGTTCCGCGGTCGATCGGCTCCAACTCTCCCTGGGCATTACGTGCTTCCACCTTCTTGCTACGGCCCAAGATTGGCTCTGCATCGGTGCCCTCGTTCAGATACACCGTCACCGTGCCAGCGCCGTCCGACGCGACCAGGTCCTTTCGCCCGTCGTTGTTCCAGTCGCAGATGTCATGACGGGCATGTCCGGCGCTGTCGACCAGGCTCAACGTCTCGCCGCCCGCCGACAATCGTTGGCCCTCTGCAAATACCGGGTGCAAGTGGTTGCCCTGGTTCCTGAAATACCAGACGAAGCCGTCGCAATCGCCGGCCAAAAGGTCGGTCTTGCCATCGTTGTTCCAATCCACGGCACGGACGACGTTCTGACGTACAGCGTCGCACATTTGGAACCGCTCGGTGAAGGGTGCCCCGCCGTCGACGCCGGTTTTCCGCCATTTCGGCGAGGTCGCCGTTCCGACGTTCTCCAGCAGCGCGCCGAACTCCCGCTTCTGCGACACCTTCTCCAGATCGACCAGTCCCCACGCCCGGTCGATGACCAGATCGAGCAGTCCGTCGCCAGTGAAATCGGCCACGGTCATTCGCGGATGACCGCCTGCCACCAAGTACTTGGCGTCGTAAGCAATGACCATACCTTTTGCAAAGGTTGGCCTGGTGCGTGACTTCGTCTTGTCGACGTTCTCGTACAAATAGACTTGGCCGGATTGAGCCGCGCCGAATAGATCCCAGTCGCCGTCCCCGTCGATGTCGCCCGCATCGAAGCATGGATTCATCAGGTCGATATCCTGACCATCGGCTTGGATGACAACAGCTTCGTCCAACCGCCAACCCCCGGAATCGTCCGACCCCAGGTTGCGGTGCAGATAACAACCGTGTTTGTAGCCCAGCAGCAGATCCGTCCTGCCGTCGCGGTCACCATCGAAATCCACTACGAAGTCCACCGAAGGGAACCAGACTCCAGCTTTCGCCGGACCTGCCACCGGTGTACCAGACACAGTCTTCAACACGCCGCGGTCGACGAACGTGAGCCGTCCGCCCGGCCGCGTCGTGTTCTCGAAGAAGGCGATCTTGCCGGCATACGGGCCATCCATGAAACTGGGGAAGAAATCCTGGTCGCCGTCGCCGTCCCAGTCGTAGAAATGGGGCACGACCCAGCTTCGATTATTGCCGTCGTTCTTCGGCAGCGTCAGCAGCTTGCCTGCGGAGGTCAGCCAGCCGCGATCCACAAGCTGATTGTCGCCCACGTTCTCGTAGCAGTAGATGAACGGCTCGACGCCGCCGGTGAACAGGTCCAAATCGCCGTCGGCGTCCAGATCGCAAAAGGTGTCGAAGTGCGTCGCGCCGACCGCGCGTCGCCCGTGGCCTTGCCTGAAGAAATCGCCGTCGCCCACCAAGCCGCGATATCGGCGTGGACTTCCCAGACCCGACTCGACAGTATCGAAATAGACCGCCACGGTCGTGCAGGTCTCGTCCGGCACCACAAACCGGAGCGTGACCTTATCGACCGCGTAGTACTTTTCCAGTCGCCACGGCAACAGGTATCGCTCGTATCCGGCCTGCGACGCGTCGAAGACCTTCGGCACGCCGAGGTAATCGTACGCGATCACTTCAATGGTATGCTCGTCCCACGTACCAGCGATGCGTTGATCGGAAAGCACCTGCACGAAATCCAGATCGACCGCGGCGGGTGAGTTCGACCGGGAGACACCTCGGCAGTCGATCTCCAACATCAACCTGTAGTGGTTGGGCGATCGCCAAAGCGGCTCGGCGCCCGGCCCTGAAACTGTCAGTGTCAGGCAGGCTGCCGATGCCAGGACGACGCGGAGGAGGCTTGAATGAACGTTCCAACGACCCGGCGAAGAAAGCACGTCGATCACTGTTGTCTCCGTAAGGACAAACCGTAATTGTCGCGTCACAGGCAATCTACGGCTTCACCTGCGGCACGGGCACCCAGTCCGGCTCCTTGTTCGAATGGCCGTCGACCGTGATGGCGACCCAACGGTTCGAGTTCGCCGCGTCGGCCACACAGATGTTCCAGCCGTCGGCCCGGTTGCCCACGACCGCAGCTTGATCGCCGAGGGTTCTCTTGGGGCGACCGCGCGTGAACGCGAAATATCTCCCGTCAGGCGACCAGTCGAAGTGATAGATCATATCGGGTTTGGGGCTCGTCACCACATCGCGCCCGCCGGAGACTCTCGGTTCGCTGCCCGACAGGTCCAGATCCATAACTCGCAACGTGTGGTCGCCCGCACCCCACGCGACTTGCTTCCCGTTCGGGCTGAATTCGGCCCGGCAACCACCGAGTTTGAGATCGAACACGTCGGTTCCCTCGGCATTGAAGGCCAGAATGGCGTGCCGGTATCCCATGCCCGCGTGAACCGTCGCGAGGAACCAGTTGCCATCGGGCGACCAGCAGGGATTGTAGATGTGGTGGAGGTCTCGATTCACATGCTGCTTGTGTTGACCGGTCTTCACGTCGTAGAAGAAGAGACCCTTCGTGGCAAAATCCATGTAGGAGAACTGCTCGGACTCGGCCTTCAGATAGGCGATGGCCGTACCTTGCGGATTCCAACATGGCTGTCGAGCGTTGCGGGCGACCAATTGTCGGCCCGTGCCGTCGATGTTCATAAAGTAGACACTTCGGACCATTGACGTGCCTTCCCCTTCGTCTCGAACAAAGCACACCTTGGACCCGTCGGACGAGGCGTGGGGATATAACTCGTGGACGTTGGGAGTGCCGGTGACGTTGACCGGATGAGAACCGTCCGCATTCGCAAGGAACAGCTCCCAGTTGTCGTCCTGCCACGTCTCGTAGATGATTTTGTAGGGAACGTTCTTCAATTCGTCCGCCAGATCTTCGGCCGCGACCGTTGTCGCGACAAGCAGCCAGATCGCACAACAGGCGAAGCAGAAGCCGTGACGAAACGCGACTGTCGGCTTGGGTGTTTGAATAGACATAGGGCTAAAGTGTAATCCAAGGTTCGCGCCCATGACACCTCGGAGAACACCACCAAGGCATTTTGTCTTCCGGGAAGACGTTCAGGTTTGTATTCGCGAAGCCTATAATAACGGCTGTTGCTTCCCGCGCAATCACAGCGAGATGTGAAGATGATCAGGAAATCAAGAAGGATGTCTACGATGCGAAAGTCTCAGAGCGTGTCTTCAAATTGCGAGAAACCTGCGATTCGACTGTACGATGGGCCTCCGAGCCCGTCGATTCTCCAGGATCCTCCTGTTTCGACGGCCTCGGAGGGCCATCGTACGAATCTGAAGACACGCTCTCAAATTCGTTTCTGTGCCGGAATGCTGTTGGGTTGGCTGCTGGTGGTGGTCGCGGCCACTGGTCAGGAGAACCAGACGTTGACCGATCCGCGTTCCGAATCGGGGCTGGACTACTATGCCCAGGGCGGAGTCGTCGTGGACGGGATTGCCTATTTCACATCCACTGACGGTTGCAGACGACCGGGGGTGCGCAAGACTGCGGAATTTCCCAGCGTCGTCGCCTTTGACATCAACAATCTCAAGACGGTGAGAACCTATCCCTTCGCCCAGACGTACGACAGTTCGCCTCTTGTGATTCCAAAGAAGGACGGAACCTGGTTGGTGTTGGCTCATGAACACAAGAACCAGCGAACCGTGGCCATGAATCGAGACACAGCGGCAGTGGAGTGGATCAGTGAAGCCAACCAGCCGGGTGCCTACTTCTTCGGATACTCGTACTATGTCTGCCAAGACAGTTCCAAGTTGATTTTGATGGCCTGCGTCAACGGGCTGCACGCCCTATCGAGCGAGACGGGCGAGGACGTCTGGTGGGTCCGAAAGCCGAGCACCGGCGGCGTCACGCCCTGCGTCGATCAAACAGGCGGCTTGGTCTACTATCAGTGCAACGGGCAGTTGCTAAAGCTACGGGCCGCCGACGGCCGGGTACTGAAATCGGTCGATGTAGCCAAACCGAATACGTGCATGTCGTGGAACACCGTCCTGGTGACGGATTCCTACGGCGATTTCGTGGCGACCCGATGGTACGGCAAGCCGACGTGGGATTCGGCAATTCGCGTTTACGACAAGGACCTGAATCTGGTTTGGGAGAAAACTGGTCTGCCCAATGGCAAGAAGGACACGTTGACTTATGCCGAAGGCAAATTGGTGACCGGCAGCGGCAACGGGTGGGCCAAGAAGCGTTCCGAGGGCACGACGCCCGCTCCAGAACCTCCGCCCGAGTCGCGCAACTGGCCACCGCAGTATCTGCAGGGTTTCAGGGAGAGGTACAACTGGACGTTCCTCTACGAGGGCGACGACTGGAAGCACATCGCGGCCTATTCGATCTCGACGGGCGAAGTCGTCTGGAAATGCGACTTGTCGAAGTATAAATACGATTCCATTGGCAACTTGCCCTACTTCAACGGCTATCTGTACGGCGAGAACGGTGGCTGGCCGCCACAAACGACCAAGAGTTTTCGCATCAATATGTCGAATGGAAAATTAGAGGAGGCATTCGACTACGGTCGAATGATCACCTCCTGCGCCACGCACATCATAGCCCACGGGAAGATCCTCAGCGGCGACCTGTGGGACGACGGAATCGCGGTCACCCGGATAGCGGACGGATCAAAGGCCGAATGGCCAGGGCCGTTTGGCGATCCGCAGACAAACCAGAACGCAGTTATCGACGAAGGACGCGTCCGGCTGGTTCCGATGCGCGAGATTACCGAGAAGGATGTTGAATAGCCTTCGCCTTCTGCTTGAAATCGCTCCAACCGCTGTGCTTCAGGAGGAGTCTTGCGGCGTCGACTAATTCGTCCGTCGACTTCCGTCGCCAGGCGTCTCGCACCGAGGAATGAAAGCCCTTCGACGTCTTGTAACGCTCGCTGTCGAAGGCGTCGTGTGGAAGTCCGTTCCAGGATTTGCTCTGGGCCGCGGCAATAAAATCAGGATCGGGGCCGAATGCCTGCTCGCTGTCGCTTTCCGGCCGCCATTCCGCGGTGTTTAGTCGTGTAATTCGCGTGTCGTCGCTGTAGAGCCGTTCGGCTTGGGAGTTTGTGCCGTCGAACGAAACGATGCAGTCTTCCAGGTGGATGTCGGCCTCGCGATCTGGGTTGCCCCCGGAACCGTCCTTTCTGTCAGCAAAGATCTGCTGCGTATCGTTGTTATGCAGGGTGCACGACGCGGCATGGACGTCGCCGATCGTCCAGAGTCCGGCAGTGGTCCAAGAGCCGCCGCGTTTGAACGAGTAGGCGCTCAAGCAGTTGTACAGGAAACCTTGCCGCCATATTCGAAAGTTCATCTTGCTGCGGAGACCGATGCAATTGACATACACGACGTTGTCTGCCTTCACGTCCCAGCCGCCGTCGGCGTGGTCGTAGGATTCGCAGTTGATATAAGCGACGTTTTGCACGCCCGCCTCCGCGATGAAGCCGTCGCCTTGCCAATACCGGGCTCTGGAGTAGATAGCATTTCTTGCCACGCAGTTCACGAACAGGATGTCGTGCTCGGCGGCCCATGCCTTCTCGTCTGGATGAAAAAGGCGACGCGGCGAGTCGCCAACAACAGCGTAGCAGATCTGAAAACTCTCCTTCATCCATTCGTGCCCCCCGGCGTCGGCAACGCAGTTGACGATCCTTACGTCATAGTTGCCGGCCTGCAGCCGAATGGCACTTTTCGTGAAATGGATGAACTCGCAGTCCTCGATGACGATGTCATGCGAGGCGACCTCCGGTTCGTCGGCATAAGCGAACCCCTGCAGGAAGATGCCGAACCGTCCTTCGTAGACGTCAAAGTTCTTTACCCTCAGGCCAGCGTGACGGCCTTCTGTACTAACGATCCCGCGCCGATAGCGTGCTAATTTCAGATTCTCGAACGCACAGTAGTCAACTTCGTCCGCCAGCGTGATGAACGTGATTCCCTCGGCCGGCTTTTCGGGATTCCAGTCGCCGACAAACCACGCCGGGCCATCGCCCGTATCCTCGCCGACGAGCCTTTTCATTTTGTCTCGGCCATCGCCGCCGGAAGAAACCGTCAGCTTCACGTTCACATATGTGCCACCGCCAATTCGGCACGCCTGTCCGGGCGTGAGGGCGTCCCAAGCAGCCTGAAGCACGCCGGGCGCGTTGCCGGGCAGCGCGTCGCCCCAACTCGATCCGTCGCGCCGGCCGCTGCCGTTCGGAGTCACATAGAGGTCGGATTTTTCCGGTGTGATCGACAGTGAGTCGGTCGAGACCGCGGCGACCTGTCTTGCACGACCGATGGCTTCCTTCCACGGCGGCGGAGGCGGGGCCGGTCCCTTTTCCATCAGCGAGATATCGGAGAACCACCCCGTATGCCCAACCCAACCTCGCTCGGCGCTTTGTCGCCAGCGGCATAGCACCTGAATCTCGTCGGCGTCTTCCGACGAGAACTCGTACGTCGTCGTGGTCCACTGTGTCTGGGATTTCGGAAGACTGATTCGCTTGATCTCGTTACCGTCTTTTCGCAGCTTGATCGAGAAGAAGACCAACTCGGACTTGGTGCCTCGGGTTTCTCCCTGCAGAAGATACAGCGTATCCGGCTTGGCCTTGATGTTCTGATAGATTTGGCCATAGCTTGACCCGCCATCTTCAACGACGTCCACTCGAAGACACTGCCGACTGCCTTCGGGCGCCGACTCGTCATCCAACGTCACCTTCTGCCCACTCACAACAGTCCAGTCCGCAGGCAGACCCGCATCGGTCTTGCCAGAAAAGTTTCCATTGCGGACAAGATTCTCTGCCCGTGCCGTCGCCACAGCGATCGCAGGCACGATCGCAGCGATAACTATAAGTCTCATATGCCCACTCATCTTGATTGCGGTCTATTCTGCTCCCCATTGTCCCAACAGCGATGATCGATTCATCGTCCCAACGCCCCACAGTGTAGCTTCAGTCATGCGTGCCCGCCACGTTGACAGGTGATCAATGGGGCGTCGATAATGTGCGGGTAACTGAAGACACTGCCGGAACTTCGATCGCGAGACAAGCGGTGCCTCGGCGCTGACCTGGGCGAGGCCGCCTTGACCACAGAAGCGATACAACGGATGCCCGTGCTACGGCGCGGCGGCAAATTCGATGAACTCACCACGAACAGTACACGAAACTTGCCTTCTTGCCCGAGCGGTCGTCTTTTCGGCTATCCTCGGGCTGCAGGGAGTCACTGCGGAGGAGGAGCGGCCGGATGTCCCGTTCGCGAACGGTGATATTGTCGTCCGCACACAGAAATGCCTCTCACTCTTCCGAGATCGAACACAAGTCACCACGTTCGGTGCGGCCTGGCACATAGGGGCCGATGACCGTGGCCGCCTTTGGGCCGGCGCGGTGGACGAGGACAAGATCCGGCTGCGCTGTTACACGTCGACGGCCGAATACGAGGAATACGTGACGTCGCCCGAAGCCGACGGCATTCAACTCCACAAGGTCCTGTATTGGGACAACTCCGTGTACGTGCTCTATTCGGTCTCTTGGGAGGGAGTCGCGGACGGACCGTGGACAGTCCAGACGGAGACGGCGGGACGCATCCGTGGACGGTGGGTGCATGTGGTCTCTCTCAATCCCTCGACGGGAAGCTTCGGTCGGCCAATCCCACTGAGCGATTTCTTCGGCAGACCGGAGATCGTTTTGCCGTCCAGGAAGCTGGTCGATGGTCGTCCGTTGCCGAAAGGCGTGCGCGACACGGTGCTGGACCTCGGCCTGTGGGATGCCACGATCACGCCTTCGGGCAAGTTGTGGCTCAGCACCCAAGCCAAGATCACGTCATACCGACTCGGCGGTCTCCCAGCCGGACTAGCCAAACTGCTGGGCCCAGTAGAGACCGAAGGACTTGGCCAACGCACGCAGAAGATCGACTGGTGGATCAGCCGACACGGGAACGGAACCGGGATCGTCGCCCTGTCCGATACGGAGATCGCGGTGGTGAATGGGAATCCGCCGGGCGGAATCACGATTGTCAATACGCTCGATCCACCCAGCTCGGTCCAACTCACCCAGAGCGTCTTCCCGGACGCGCCGCCCAAGTGGGGTCTCCGCCCCGTGATCGATGTCGGCGATGCGATCCTGGTCGCGCACGCACACGCCGATGTGGCAGCGATTTACCGCGTCAGTAAAGTCACGGGAGCAGTCAGCACGTTTGCGTCAAACATCGTGGCTTCTGAAATGGTGCAGATTCGAAAGTAGATGGGTTCGGTATGGGCGATCTTCGCAAGTCCGTCATTTTCTGTGCCACGATGGTGTGCATCGCGCTCCAGGCACAGGCACAGAGTTCCAAAGAACCCCAGGTCACCGGCGCAAACGTGGCCGAGGATCAGGTCGACGCGGTCCTGCATGTCAATGTCAACCACCCGAACGCGTCCGATACAAATCCCGGCACCGAGTCGTTGCCCCTAAAATCCGTCAGCCGCGGGGCCGCGTTGGCGCTGGCCAACCGTAGTAAAGGACAAGGCACTAAGGTCCTTATCGCGCCCGGCGTCTACCGCGATGCGGTGCGCCTGCCCCAACACGGCAAAGACCAGTCCGATGCACCGATCATCTTCGAAGCGACCGAGAACGGCAAGGCTGTCGTGGCCGGTTCCGACGTCTTCACCGAGTGGCACAAGGTCGAGGGCGAGGAGAACCTGTACTGGCACCACTGGCCCTACAAATGGGGTCCGCGCGAACAGGTCAAAGACCCTGTATGGATCCGCTGCGGCATCTTCTATCGCCCGATCCTGCTGCGCCGGGAGACCCTTTACTCGAACGGCCGGCTCCTGCGACTCGTGCTCTCGCCGTCGGATCTGCGCGAGGGCACACATTACGTGTCCGAAGACGCGGAGAAGCTCATTGCCTGGCTGCCCGAAGGGCTCGACGCCCGAACGGCGTTGATGGAAGTGCCCGTTCGCGATCGCCTGTTCGTGGCGCAGCGTCAGATCAACATCGTCGTTCGCGGCTTGGTCATCCGGCACGACAACAGCTACTTCGGCATGAGCAGCGCATGCGCCTTCAGCGGGGCGAGCAGGAACATCTTGATCGAAGACTGCCGCTTCGAATGGAACAATTGCGGAGGCTACGGTTTCAATACCTGTCGCGAGTTGACCGTGCGCCGAGTCGTCTCGAACAACAATGGCGGAACCGGGTTGTCCGGGTGCAGACTGCACAACGTGCTGTTCGAGGACACCGAGAACTCCTACAACAACTGGCGCGGGGACTGGGGTGAATACGACTCGTGGTCAGTCGGCGGCACGAAGTTCCTGGTCATTCACGATGCCGTGTTTCGGCGCAATCGCTCCATCGGCAACCATGCGCTTGGCTTCTGGTTCGACACCGACTGCACTGACGTTCTGGTGGACGGCGCCTGGTGGGTGGGGAATGACCGGGCCGCCATTTTCATCGAGGCGAATCAAGGCCCCATCGTCATCCGCAACAGCGTCATGGCGCTGAACGACCACGGCGTCACCTCAACCAACTCCAGCCGGATAACGCTCGAAAACAACCTGATCTACGGCAACCATACATCCCAGCTCGGGCTCATGGGGGCGCGCGATCGCACGATCAGGACATGGAACTGGGGCGGGACGGAAAAGGACATCGTCACCCAGATCAGGGACTGGACGCTGCGCAACAATGTGATCGTTTCGAGCACGGAGCGGCAGCCGTGCCTGAACCTGACGTATCAGGACCCCGACTTGTTCCTGAAGACACTGACTTCCGACGGAAACACCTGGTTCGGACGCACATCGCCACGCATTATCTCTTCGGCCGGTGTCCGGATGACGCTGCACGAGTGGCAGACAGCAACCGGCCAGGACACCAATTCGCAATTCAGCGATCCCGGTCTGGTCGATCCTCAGAATTTGAACTTCTGGAGGTCGGGGACACCATTCGAGAAATAAGAGTCGTAGCGAAACTCGCCAAGAGTTTCGGCGTCCCTGCAATTCCGAAAGTCTTGGCGACTTCCGCTACCACGTGATTGGGCAGCTATTTCCCGAATGGTCCTAAGTCAAATCGGGAAAGACCTTATGCACGAATTGTGAAACAATCTGCCCTACGGCTTAACGTTGAAGCCCAGTTGCAGCAGGATTTCCTTGACTCTCTCGCATTGTTTGCCTTGAATCTCGATGGCTTCGTCTTTGACGGTTCCACCGGCGCCGCACGCATTTTTGAGTTTGGTTAGCAACTCCGGCAGGTCATTGCCGTCGGCGGGCAATCCGCGAATCACCGTAACGCTCTTTCCCTTCTTCCGCTTTTCGATCGAGACTCTCGCTGTCTGTTCGGCTGGCGGGATCCGCCGCGGTGGGGGTGGCGGACATTGACAGTCGGCTTCCAGTTGGCCGCAATCGTCACAGCGCGGTGGTCGGTCGAATTCCGTGCCCTCGAAGAGTCGCATGTCAGCTCCCAATAATTGTCCCGATTGCGGTCGGCAAGCCCAAGAACAGCTTCATGCAGAAACGAATATGTGCAAGCGACATTCTAGCATTTGCCGTCGCCTAGGGTTGCATCAGAGGTGGTGCCGGGACCAGAATTCCTATCTGTTACCAGTTTGCATTCAACGCAATCACTCGCCTCAAGAGGTAGGACAACATGAGAAAGTCTACGGAAAACTTGTCGAAGTCCATTCTGGCCGTCGCGACTGTGACGGCTGCGATTGCTTGGCCGATGTCCGTCACGGCGGACGACTACGTGCTGCACTCGTTCACCCGCCAAGTCCTGACCGATGTTTACTATTCGGAAGGGGCAGCCGCCGGCGATCTGAACGGTGATGGCGCGGTGGACGTCGTCTACGGTCCCTATTGGTATGAAGGACCGAAATTCCAGGCCAAACACGAGATATACCCAGCCAGGGCGCAGCCACGCGAACGGTACGCCGATCATTTCTTCGCCTGGATCTACGACTTCGATGGTGATGGCTGGAACGATGTGTTTGTCGCCGGATTTCCTGGTACACCCGCCTATGTATACGAGAACCCAACCGCAGGCAAGTTCGATCAGCCATGGAAGAAGCATGAGGTCTTTGATTGGGTCTCGAACGAATCGCCGCAGTTTACCAGTATTGTTGGTGACGAGCGTCCCGAACTGGTTTGCACACGCGACGGATACTTCGGCTACGCTACGATCGACTGGAACGAACCGTTCAAGACATGGACCTTTCATCCGATCTCGGAACAGGTTGCGCCGACACGATTCGGCCACGGTTTGGGCATCGGTGATGTCGATGGTGATGGGAGAGCCGACCTGCTAACGCGCGTCGGCTGGTTTGCGCAGCCCGATTCGCCAGCCGGTTCGCAACGTTGGGCGTTTCACCCGGTCGAGTTCGCGGTACCGGGCGGCGCGGACATGTACGCTTACGATGTGGACGGCGATGGAGACAACGACGTCATAACGTGTCTCGGTGCCCACGACTTTGGACTGGCCTGGTACGAGCAAGTTCAAAAGGGTGATCAGCTCGTGTTTCGCAGGCACATCATTATGAACGACCGGCCCGGCGATAATCGCTACGGCGTGGTGTTCAGCGAACCGCATTCCGTGGTACTGGCGGATATGGACGGCGATGGATTGAAGGACATCGTGACCGGCAAGACGTTTTGGTCGCACCACACGAAGAGTCCCATGTGGGATGCCGGAGCCGTTGTCTATTGGTTTCGGCTCGTGCGTACCGAACAAGGCGTCGACTGGGTCCCCTACCAGGCAGACGGCAAGTCGGGGATTGGGCGACAGGTCGTGGTACACGATGTGAACGGCGATCAATGCCCTGACATTGTCGTTGGCGGAATGGTGGGCTGCAGTGTATTGATTCACCACCGCGAGCCGACCGACAAGCAAAGCTGGTTGCTGGCGCAACCGAAACCGTATGTATCTACGAAGAAACGCTTCGAGAGAGGAAAACCATCGCCAATCGACGCGAATACTGGACGCGTCAAAGGGGCATTGGAATGTGAGGATCTGAAAGTGCTGCGTGCAACAGCCGGCCGCACCTCGAATCAGGAAATGGCCGGTTTCACGAAAGACAAATGGAGTGGCGAAAAACAACTTTTCTGGTCCGGCGCAAACCCCGGCGATCGCCTGGACTTGGAGTTGCCGGTTGCCAGCGAGGGATCGTTCGAGTTGAGCATCGCGATGACCATGGCTCGCGACTACGCCACCGTCCAATTGCTGCTTGACGACCAGCCGCTCGGGGATCCTATCGACTTGTACAATTATCCGGATGTCATCACGACCGGCGTGTTATCACCGGGAGTACACAAGTTAACGGCCGGCAACCACCGCCTCACGTTGGAAATCACCGGAGCGAATCGGGCAGCGATGAAGGGCTACCGAGTGGGGATGGATTATGTCCGTCTGGTTCCGCAGTAGTCCGGTTGCCAACATCACTGCGTATGTGTCGGAAGTAATGACGAGATCATCCCCGAAAAGAATGAGAGCGATGCGAACAGAAATCACTCGACGAACCTTCCTCGGCGCGGCCGGATTGGTGGCGACCGGTTCCTGGCTGTTATCGACCGTGTCCGCCGCCGAGCCCAATGGACTCCGTGCCGGTGCCGCCACTGCCGACATCACGCCCGCGTTGGGTGTTTCGCTCAGCGGGCCGATCTCCAAGCGTGGGCCAGCCCAACGCATCGTCACACCGCTGGATGCCCGCGCATTGGTGCTGGACAACGGCCGCGAACGAATCGCGTTTGTCGTTTGCGATTGTACGATCATTTACAGAGATATCGTCGACAGGGCCAAACGCCTGGTGCAAGAACGGACCGGCCTGCCGCCCGAGCGGATCGTGATTGCGTCAACCCATTCGCATGCCGCTCCGCGCGTGGGGCTGGCAACGGGGGAGTTGGACCTACAGTACTACGACCTCTTCTGCCAGGGAATCGCCGACGCCATCTCGACTGCCATCGAGAATCTTGCCCCGGCAGAGGTCGGCTGGGGCGTGGGCAGCAAGCCGGAATTCGTCCGGTGCCGTCGCGACTTGCTGGAGCCGGGCACGCTGGCGATGGACCCATTCGGCGAACAGAAGGATCGTGCGGTGATGCGTGGCGGAAACCAGGTCACTCGGCCCGCCGGGCCCGCCGATCCGCAGGTCGGCGTGCTCAGCGTGCAACATGCCGACGGTCGACCGATGGCCGTGCTGGCCAGCTTTCCGGTCCACTACGTTACGGGCGACAAGCGGGGCGATGTGACGGCCGATTACTGGGGCCACTTTGCTGATCGACTCGCCACGCTGATGAAAACCGACAAGGCCGGTCCACCGTTCGTCGGCATCATGGCCAGAAGCCCTGGCGGGGACATCGCACCCTATCGCGGCGGCTACGACGGCATGAAGAAGCTGGGCCATGCGTTGGCCGAAGAGGCGTTCCGCGTTTGCCAGCAGATCGAATATCGCGATCAAGTGCCGCTGGGCGTGTGTCAGTCGACGATCGATGTGGACGTGCGTCGGCCCGACACGAAACGGATCGAATGGGCCAACGCCGTCCTGGCAGGCACGTGGAAGGGCAAGGGCCTTCGTAACTCGAAAATCTACGCTCAGCAAGCGCTCGAGTTGGCCCAATTCCCAGCGACCGTTCCTGTCTGCCTCCAGGCATTTCGCGTTGGCGACTTGGGAATCACGACCGTGCCGTGCGAACTCTTTGCCTCGACCGGAATCGCCATCCGCAAAGATAGCCCGCTGCAACCGTACTTCAATATCGACATGGCCAACGGGTTCTGGTGTTACTTGCCGCCGCCCGAGCAGCACAAGCTGGGCGGCTACACGACATGGGCGGCCACGTCGAGTTGCTTTGAGGTGGAAGCCGAGCCGAAAATCCTCCGCGAATTGCTGCGGCTGTTGCACGAGGTTGCTCGACCGGCCGATCGCGAGTAACAAGAACAGCCCGGACATTTCACCCGTTTGTAGCCACGTTCGCAAGAACGTGGGACGGCGTCTGGGGTCGCGACCACGTTCTGGCGAACGCAGCTACGACAGTCTCTCGCGCAATTCGCAGGGACGTGAAATGTACGGCTAGGGCGAGGAGCCTGGAGCCTGCTCGACAACTTTCAAATCGCATGAGCTGTGGGCGCCGGACATGTCCATGCGCGGCCTGCGTTCCACGAGCTTTCGGATCGGCCCGAAGGTTCGGAGGATACGTTGATAATCGGGATCCTCCTTCGAGGCAAACACCGGCGTGCCGCAGGATTCCGTTCCGCCGGCGGCAATGGCCAGCGGAGCGAACAGGAAGGAATTGTCTTCGGGGGCCAGGATCCTCGTGTAATGGGTCCTGGGAATCCCCTTGTCATGACACGATGCGCATCGGCGACTGGTTACGTCGGCCAGCACTGCGGCCAAATCGTCTGGATACAGCCGGCGACAGCCCTTGCGGTCATAGAAGTTGGACTCGGAGGTGCCGTAGTAAGGCACGTTAAGGTCGATCCAGGTGTAGACCCGCTGCGCGTCGCCCGCGGACAACGTGATACGCGGTTGGCCATCTTCGTCGGGATGGCCTGCCAGAATCAAATCCGCCAGCAAGCTGGCCGGCGAGCCCCAAGCCTTGGGTGTCACTTCCAGAATATTCTCTTCCGTGTCGTTATAGGTGGAGATCCAACTGGTGTAAGGGCTCTTGCCGAGTGGAATATTGCGAACGGACAGTTGTTCGAAGTGCCATTGGCCAATGACGCCCGTGCGGGCCAAAATGTCGTAAGAGACATTGAAGAAGTCGGTCTTGTCGCCAGATAGATCGACGTTGCCCTGTTTGTCACGACCGTTGTGGCACTGGGTACAGTGCCGGTCCAATACGGGCTGGACGATCCGAGCGTAGCTGAAACCGCCCAAACCCCATTCGGGAGTGTCCAGAGGTTGGGCCGACCGTTTCATTGCCAGCGGCAGCGGTCTTGCCACTTCGCGTTGGCTCGGCGAGATGACACTATTGCGTTCGGCGTGGCAGCCGACGCAGCCCTGCCGTTCGCCGGGCATGAAATGCGTGAAGGTTCGCATTCGCTGCAACGCCCGACCGTGTTCGTCCAAGGCCATGAAGTAAATCGGCACGCCTGTGGGTGCCTTGAAATGAGCCGAACCGTCTGCTTCGACTTTCGCGAACCCCCAAACCTTCTTGGGTGCGTAGGTCGCGCCGCAGGAGACCACGGGGAACTGATATCCAAAAGCTGGGACCTTTCTGGAAAGCGGATTGGCGGGATCAGCAGCAACCGAGAAATCCTGCGGTGCGAAGCGGCTCTTCTCGATCTCCTGGACAACGCAGATTCGTTCGATCTCGCCGCGTTTGACATGGGGCTCAAGACCCTCGTACACGTCCTGCAACGTGATTTCTGCCCACGGATGTGTCGAGTTTTCTTCGGAGATCGTCGTGGGGATAACCGGCGGCACGGCCTGCGTCCGGATCGGTGTGGGGCTGTAGAAGCCGCGACCATCACGGGGCCGCAGCAGGGTCGCTTTCTTCGTTCCTTCGTAATCCCGCAGGATGATGGCACCGCGCTTCGAAACCAGAAAGAACTCCTTGTCCAACGGCATTGGGTTCTCGTAAGGCCCGCGGACCTGGTCGCCGCTCCCTTGATCGACCCGACCGATATCCACTTCGGGCGTCAAGTTGCGGATACTGTCTTGCGAGTTGGGACCAAATCGCCGCTCGATGATACCGATTGCGCCGCGGCACGGTCCGCCGTGACTGGTCAGAACACACAGCAGTTGGTTGGTGCCGGGGATGCTCTTGGCTTCCATGAACGTGGCGGGACTCAGCACTCGGTTGCCGAATACGCCCGACAATCCGGTCCCGTCCGGATTCATGCTCCACAGGCTCTGAATCGGAATCGCCGGACGGTCGACGTACTCCCATCGTGTATAGAGAATCCGGCCCGCCGCATCGACGCTCGGTGTGAAATCGTTCAAGTAGTTGGCAGACAGCCGTATTACGTTCTCGCCCTCGCGATCCATGCGATAGAGCACGGGCGACGTGGTGGTGAAGCAATAGGCAAAGGCACTCTTGCGATCGGACAAGAAGGCGATGCCGCCATCCGGTAGCCAGCAGGGGTTGAAGTTGTTGGATGTACCATCAGTCAGACAGGTCAGACCAGTTCCATCGACATTCATGCGATAGATCTTGTACATGTGATCCGGATTGTCGTCCGGTGGCAGCTTCCGGTCGAATTGTTGGTCGTGCGGCCGGCCGCCCCGTTTCCAACTGAACAGCACCTCATCGCCGTCGTACGAGAGAATGCAGTCCAGAATCTGACCGTGGGACGAATCCACCAACTTCGTTAATTGCGGTCCGTCAGGCGTTGGCGTGAATACGTACAAGCCGCCGCCATCTCGATATCCTTCGGCGTGATAGGTGTAGACGTGCGACGGATTCAGTTCGTTGCGGTGGATCACCAGCATCGCGCCTAAACCGTCCGGCATCCAATCGGGATACTCTTCTTCCAGACCCATGGCGCGCAGGAGCCGATCTTCCGAGATAGGTTTACTGAACACCATCAGCTCCGAAACACCGGGATTCGATCCGCCGTAAGACTTCAGGAAACGGAGTGTCAGTTCCCGAAGCCGGCGAGGTTCCGGCAGCCGAATCCGCTGCGGCAGGTCGGTCATCTCCAACGTGCCCTCGAGCAAACACTTTCGATCGCCGTCGGCGAAAACCTGGTAAACCCTCCAGCACTCCCGCATGCCAAAAGCCGCACGGCCGAAGAGGATCAACTCCGCAACATCCACCGGCTCGTTCCATGTCAGACGCAAATCGCCCCGGTCGCCCGCCGTCCGGCCGCGGACACACCAAGCGGCACCCATATCGGCGCGACTGCCGACCGGTGGAATCTGTCCGTCGACGACGTTCTTGGCCACGTAACGGTCATCGTATTCGCTTGACGCCGTCACCGTCGCTTCTGGTGCGATGTTCTCCGGGAGGGCGACAACCGGGTGTTCCGCCGCCCAGGCCCCGGGAACGGCTGCCACGAACAAGAACCAACTAATGGCATGAACACGCTGAAGGATTGATCGCTGCATTCGGTTCCCTCTTCTATGTGCAGACTCTGACAATCGGGCTGAACTACCATGCGCAATCCTTCACGGATGCTAGAGGCAGTTTCAAAACGGTTAGTGCAGGGTGGCCGGGGTCCAGCCCCGGCCGTTATACACAAATCATACGAGACCCCGTCCACCTTGTGTGGACGGTGAACAAGTTTGAATGGCTAGCAACGAAAGCGACAGCCGCAAAGACCCCGTCCGGCTTGTCCGGACGGTGAATGAGTTTCCCCGGCTTACCCGCTTCGCCAACACTGCTCTTTCAAACTCCTTCACCCGTGCGACAAGCGCACGCGGGTCGTGCTGGTTACGCTTGCCTCTCCTAGCTGTTCAAACTGTTTCACCCGCGGGACGAGCCCGCGGGGGTCAAAAAAGGACGCGTAAAACAGCGAGGACTCTCGACCCAGCCACACATATCGGGTTTCTAGAACTGCTTCTAGCCAATCATCGCGGATAGCCACTGGGTGGTCAACTCTTGCATTTGACAACTGCAATCGTCCGGGGCGCGTCCCCCGCACTTTCGCTCCCAGCGCACGCTCATTCCACGAGAACCCTGGAATTCCATTGCCACGGATCATTGGGCCGATATAATATAAGCCATTGCTTATGCGTTATTTTCAGAGGCCTTCGGCATCCTCAACGGTGACTTCTTGTGGGGCGACGGCGAGGATTGCCCTGCCTCGAGTTTCTCTTCCGCGTCGATGCTCGTCTCGTTCAACCCAATATCGAATGGGAAATCCGGTCAGAGTCCTGCGCTGGACAGGGGCCAGACGGACGATTGTATGCTCACATGGAGACCTGCCATGAGACCGCTCCTTCTTTTGGTTCTAGCTTCGTTGATCGCCATTCTCATCCTCTCGTCGCATTCGGCGGCTGCGGAGATTTCGGGCACAGTGGACCATGTTGATGACAAGGTCGTGAGAATCACCTCGACTGCCGATATACTGCCAAAGGTCGGTGATCGGTTTGACGTCTTCGTCGAAATTCCGGGCGCCGGCAAGGCTGAAGTTGGGCAAGGTAAGATCACCAGCGTCGACGGAGGTACCATCGTCGGGGCGATCGAAACAGCCACCGGACGCGTTCAGCCCGGACAGCAAATAACGATCCACTCTCCGGAACCCACACCGCGACCACCCACCAAGGTACCGGTCTTGATAGGACGCAGTGCAGCCGACGCGAAGAAAGCCATTGCCGATGCAGGCTTCCAGGCGGAACTCAAGGTCGGCGTAGCGGCACCAGCGGGAGTCCAACCGTATTCCGTGTATGCACAGGATCCCGCAGTCGGCAGCGAGTTGGCCAAGGGCGGCAAAGTCGTTGTCACGTTGTTCGCAGATGACGGTTCGGGCACCGCGTCAATGCCTCCGCAGGCGAAAAGCGATATTCCACCAGTCAACATCAGCAGATCGTCGGATCCGCGAGACAATCGTTTTCCACCCCTGCCGGAACTCGAACCGGACCAACCTTGGCTGGGTGTCTCGCATTGGTGCCACGACGACCGGACCGTTGTTTGCGGCGTACTCAAGGACGGACCGGCGGCGAAGGCCGGACTGAAGGCCGAGGATGTGATTCTGTCCACGAACGAGGAAAAGATCGGCTCCCGATGGAACAGCCTTCGCGAAAGGCTCAACACGCACAAGGCTGGCGAGACCATCGCAGTCGCGATCGAGCGGGCCGGCGACCGGAGCGTGGTGCAGGTGACGCTCGAAGCCATCCCGGCGGACGGCGGAAACGGAAGATTTCTGGCGGCCGCCGAGGAAGGTGAAAGTTGGGCGATGGCGGAAATTGGTGTTCGATACGCCGGATGGCGAGACGACGGGACGTATCTTGCGAAAGAGCAACAGGACGCGCAGAAAGCCATCGACTGGTTCCGACGTTCCAGCGAAGCGGGCTGTGCTGCCGGAGCGTATTACCTGGCCGGCAGATACCGCTACGCGCAAACCGTCGAGGAAGATCCCGTCAAAGCGGCCGAATTGTACGAGCGTGCGAGGACGCTCGACGGTCCCGGCGCGCGTAACGTCGTTTACGAGGATGCGTCAGAGAACCTCGCCAAGATGTACCTGGACGGCGAGGGAGTGTCCCGCGACGAGTCGCGGGCTGCAGCCCTATATCGAGAGGTAGCAGAACGCGGAGGCGGGTCCGCCGGATTCAACTTGGCTGAGTTGTACAAGAACGGGCGCGGTGTGCCCAAGGACAACAAGCTGGCAATGCACTGGTACTACACGGCGGCCAAGATTGGAAACCGATTCGCCCAGACGGAGATGGGCAGGATTGCCTACGAAGGAAGGGGCGTTCAGCGGAACTATGCAACAGCCCTCACCTGGTACAAGCTCGCTGCCGAGAACGGCAGCGCGTGGGCGATGATCAATTTGGGCCAGATGTACGAAAACGGCCAAGGCGTGGCGCGCGACATCAAGCAGGCTGTGGCCTGGTATCAGAAAGCCAGCAAGGCGGCATACAGCTACACCACGGACGCGGCTGCAAAGTACGCCTTGGGACGATTATACGAGCAGCATGGCCGGGAACTCGGCTACGGCGACGCGGAAGCAAGCAAGATGGCGATGCAGCTTTACCAGGGAGCGGCGAAATACAGTACCTCCGCAAGCGACGCATTCCAGCGCATCCATCGCGAGATCTACGTCCAACTACCGCCGCCAACCAAGCCGAAGCCCGAGCCGTCCGAGTTGCCCCGACTGTCGGGAACGTATGACGTGCAGGGGGCTTATCGCAAAGTTGCCACCAAGTTCATTTGGCGACAGCTCGACGCCAATACAGCGAGCGTGACTTTTGTCTTGGACGGGCAAGAACCCCAGATCATGAGGCGGATTCAGGGCAATATACCACAGTCGGCGATCGTGACCGCCAAGCGACAAGGCAACAAGTACGTCGTGCCGTCGACAGCCACACTGGCCAGCGTGCTCACGACCGCAGTGACCTTCACGCCGGCGGGAAAACAATTACACTACGACATCCAGCAGTCTAACGGAATCAACGTCGCGGGAATTGCGACTCGGAAATAGTTCTCCTTTCTTGCTGACGAGCGACCGGTGGATTTGCTCTGTTTGTCGGCGCGCGATCTGATCACAATATCTCGTCACGGGAGCAGTAGCCATGCAATTCACGCGCGTATTCGTCAGAAGACTTCTGGTGTTGATTCTGCCCTCGTTGCTCAGCGTTCACGGATTGATGTTGTCTGGTGCCGAACCGTTTGGGCATGTAAGTGTTCCAGACTTGATCGGGCGTACGGCCAAGGATGTTTCTTCCGAGATTGCGGCCAGTGGTCTCGTTCTGAAGCTACACCTGGGCAAAGGCGCTCGGACCGAGGCCGAGGCGTTTACGGCTTACGAGCAAGATCCGAAGGCGGGGGCTTCGGTTGCCAAGGGCAGCGAGGTTCACGTCACGATCTACGGCCAGTCGGTCACAGCGACCGCGGAATCGACAACGAATGTCGAAGGCAAAGCCGACATCGAAAAAACAGTCTCTGGCGAAGCACCCGGCTCCGGTGAAACCTCGCGAGTTCGCACCATCACCCGCCAAGTTACCGACCATGACTTGGCACCCCCGAACCGTCTGACCGCTACGGATTTGGAACACGGCGCCGGAGCCGGCGTGTTGTTCGTCAAGCGTGTTTGGTACGGCGGAAAGACACGCAACGTGCACTTCGGTTCGGGCTGGGCAGATCCCAATTCCGTGCAATTGACCTCTTGGGATGCCGACAAACTGATCATTTGGGCTGGCGGCATCACCTGGCGAACGGCGCATCGCGGGGACGACGGATTCGAAGCGTGGAATGGCGAAAAGATCCACGAGACGAACGACGGTTGGGTCTTCAGCGATCCGCACAATAGAACGTTGACGTTTGATGCGAAGGGACGACTCACGTCCGTCAAGTTGCCATTTGGGCAGATCATCCGCTACGTCTACGACAGCCGCGGGCGTTTGATGACTGTCGAGCAGAATGGCGAGAACTTCTTACGGTATCATTACTTGGAGGAAGAGGAACGCGCGACGCGGATCGAGGGGCCGGAAGGACTGCAAGTCGACTACGAGTACGACGATCGAGGACGACTTGCGGCTGTGGTCAACAGCCGCCGGCTACGCGTCGAATACCAGTATGACGACGACAACGCGCTGGTTGCTGCACGTGATCAGTTCGGCAACGTCTTCGAAGTGCCCGCGCAACGGCAGCCGTCTTCGGCCGATGGAGTCGATGAACTTGCTGGGACCGAAAGCGATACCGGAACGTCTCTGGCTGCTATCCAGTACGAGTACAACCAGCGGGGCCTGATCGAGAAAGAGCACGACCAGGGCCAGACGACGCGATTGGCCTACGACGACGCTGGGCAATTGGCGGCGGCGACGTCTCCGGAAGGGACGGAAAGCTACAAATACGACGCTTTTGGTCGCCCCGTCAGCGTCACCACGCCAGACGGCGAGGTTTACCGGTATCAATACAATCGCCTGGATTTGCCGACTCGCATCGATTGTTCCGATGGTACTTGGACGACGTTCGAGTACAACGAACTCGGGCTGCTGGTTCGCCGGCGATTGTCCAGTGGCGAGTGGTACGAAGCGGATTACGACGCAAACGGACGTCTGGTGGTCACGCGATCGTCGCCGGGGCTGGAACGGCGGCTTTTTTACGACGACCAGGATCGGTTGATTCGTGTTTCCGATTCGCAGGGCAGGCGGGTCAGTTACGAATACGACCAGCGAGGCAACAGGACGTCGGCAATCAGCCCGACGGGTGAAAGCAAAGGATGGGAATACGGCGCGTTGGGGAGACTGGCGAGATCAACCAGCTCGACGGGCCTACAGACGAATTACGGGTACCAGGGCGACCGGCTGCTCTGGGATTCGCAGACCGACAATCTCCACGGACGCACGGTCTACGGTAGCTCGGACGGCAAGTCGTTCGTCGACCGTCAAGGCGTCGGGAAGTGGCAAGTTGCCACCGGCGCCCGTGGCCAGGTGACTTCGGTCGTCAGCCCCTTGGGGCAAGAATGGTTTTACGCCTATAGCAGCGTTGGCAAACCTTCGTTGGTCGCGACGCCGTCCGGACAGAGTTACCATTACGAGCATGATGGGGCGGGACGACTCACAGGGTTCTCGTTGCCTAGCGGGTTGGAAACGACCTATGCAAGAGACGAAAAAGGTCGCATCACCCACATCGTCCGAGGCGGGACGCCGTGGCGCGAATACGAGTACGACGACAAGGGACGCGTGCGGTTGGAGCGTACGCCCTTGGGTGTGGCGGCGGAGTATGCATACGACGAGAACGGTCGACTGCACCGGCAGACGCTGCCAGAGGGCGACGTAGCGCTCACGTACGATCCCTCGGGATTGGTCGTGTCGATCAACGGCCCGGATTACAGAATCGACCAGCAGTTTCACCCTGACGGCGAGTTGGCCCAACGCTCGTACGAACCCGCTGGGCTGGAGTTGCAGCTTCCCGTAGACCAGTTCGGCCGCTCGGCCGGCATCGCGATCAGCGGGGCCTGGGTCACCTATGGATACGGTGCGAACGGTCTGCTGGGATGGATCGAACTGCCGAACGGTCAGCGAATTGACATCGCAGCCGACGTTGGCGGCCGGCCGACAATGTTCTCTTACACTGGCGGCTTGAAAGTCTCTGTCCGGTATTCGCGCGTGGGCCGGATCGAGGCGATTTCGGCGGAGAGTGCTTCCGGACCTGTCTTTTCTGAAACCTACGAACACGACGCGGTGGGCAATCTTCGGAGCATGACAGATGCGACGGGAACAGCAAAGTTCTTTGACTACGACCCGGATGACCGGCTGACGAAAATCACCGCAGCCGCCGAGTCGGTCGATTTTGGCTACGATCAAGATGGCAACTTGCGCTCGGTTTCCGCCGGCCCTCAAAAATTCGAATGGGAACTGGATCGGGCTGGGCGGCCCAAACGGCTGGGGACTCGGGCGTTCTACACTTGGGACAACGCGGGCAACCTCGCAGGAGTCGAATCGGCGGGCTTTCATGCGGAAAACGCATTTGACGCCGCGGGCCGGCTCGTGAGGCGGCGCGTCGGACAATACAAATGGCAGTGTGGTTATCTTCCTGACGGCGATCGCCTTTGGCAGCAAGGTCCCAGTGGCAAGGTCTGGTACGCCTACTTGCCGGAAGGCCTGGTCGGCTGGAAGGACGCACTGGGTGTGATCTGGCTGGTTGTCACGCTGCCCGGAACGGACTGGCCTTTGGCCATTTGCGGCTCGAACGGGGCGACCTATTTCATCGTCGCGGACCGCCTGCGGTCGATCCGTCGCGTGGTTGAAATCAGCGGACGCGTCGCGGCGCGCGATGACTACGGTCCGTCCGGCCAACCGTTGGTCTCGGAAGGCTATTCGCCATTGGCCTCCTACGCCGGCATGCTCTGCGATGAACACGGCCTGCATTACGCTCGGAAGCGATACTACGATCCGGGCATCGCCCGATTCATCAGCATGGACCCGTGGCTGGGATCCATTGCGTCCCCATCTTCACTGGGGCTTTACGATTATGCCGCGGGCAATCCGTTGCGATTCCGTGACCCGCTCGGAGCCGGTTCCTTCGAGGATGACATCGGATACTGGATCAAGCATGCGGAAGACGTCGCCGATGCCAGAAACCCGCAAAGCCGACACCTCCTGGGTACAACCCACGTCTCGGACTACCTCACACCGGACGAACACGCCCAGGTCAAGCGGCTGTATGACGAATTGGATGAAACCGGCGGGAAGATCAAGAACACCCAAGGACTGCAAGGTAACTTGCGAGGCTACCGCGACGCCCGCCAACGACAGCGGCAAATCACCAATTCGCTGAACAATCTGAATGACCGTGCGCGAGCACGACGGCTGCTACAGATTCAAAGCGAAGCTGTCGACTCGCCGGCCCTAAGTCCCGATGCGAAACGCCGAGCGAGAGGGCAATTGGACGACCTGCGAAGGCGTCTGACCGAACTCGGCGGCGACTCTCCCAGTGGAGGAGGTACGGCGAAGATCAAAGTGCCCGCAAGGGGAACGAAGAAGAGTCCCAGCACAACGCGACGCCTGACGGCCAAAGTGGTCAAAGAAACGGGAGAAGAGGTATCGGAAGGCATCATTCGCCGTTTGGTGAGACGTGTCACGGGGCTGCTGGGCGCTGGAGTAGGGCTACTTTTCCTTGCCGACGATGTACGTGGTGCCGCGAACGACGTTGTTTCTATTGGGACGGCCGTGGTCGAAGGTAAAGGGGCGCGCGACGCGGAACAGGAGGCCAAAGGAAACGAACAGGAGTTGGATGAGACAGTAGACGATCTGATCAACGATCTGAAAGACATCTTCGAGAACGACCCAGGGCAGATCATCGCTCAAGACAACGACGGGCGGCCGCTGGACGGAGACCAGCCGAACGATTGGGACACAGTCAGAGGACAGGCGATTGATAACGTCAACCAGGGACGCAACCCGTTCGACGGCATCGTTAATCGGCCCCGTCCCGGCGGGGCACCGCCTGTCACTGTACCCAACGCGCCGCGCGGCAATCAAAATCGGATTGCGCTGGCCCGCCGATTGCTTCAGCAAGGGATGCAGATCGAGCAAGCCATGGAGCGGAGCATTCGCGAAGCCCAGCGTCTGGAAGACGAGGCCCAAGTGTTGGCCCAGCGTGCCCAAGCCAGTGACCCGCCGGGGAACTTCGACGATTTGAAGGAAGCCATCGAGGATGTCAATCGCCGGATTGCAGAGGTGAAGAAGAGAAGCGAAGAAAAGAAAGAGAGGGAAGACGACACATGGAAAGAAGCGTCGGAAATCGCCGAGAAGAACCGCAAGACTATCTGCGGTTATGCCAAACAATGCGAGGGATCCGAGAAGCCATCCAAGTCGCAAGCGGCCGCCTGGCGCAAGGAGGCCAGCAAATTGATCAGCGAAACATCGAAAGCGATTGACAAGGCCACCGAAGACGAAAAAGGCGACGAGAGCGAAGAGGATACCGACGCCGCTGACGAGCTTCGCACGGCCATTAGGAAACTCGACGGCCTTACGAAATCGTTGGACGATTTGACGTCGGACGAAGATGATGGTGATATTATTTCGCAGGCCAAGAAGCTGCTCGCCGACGCCGGGCGGTTGCGGGCACCGTTGTCGACCGTCGTGGGACAATTGAACACGATCCGCGGCCAGGTCGTTTTCCTGGTATCTCCGTTTGTCTGGTACGATCAGGAATCTCGTATGCTGAGATGGTTGGCCGACGACTTGGGAGCCGGATTACAGGCGGCGACTCCGGCCAGCGTTGCCGCCGTCCAACAGCAGATCGCCGAGGTCGAGCAACGCCGCGGAGAAATCCCCGACGATTCGCAGGCGCAATTGGAAGCGGCCCGGGATGCGATCCAGCAAGGTGAGACCTTGCTCGATGAAATCAAGCCTCCGGATGAAGAGAGTTCCGACGACGAAGCTGCCGACGACGAAAATGTGGATGTCTCGGTTGGCAGCTACAGCCGCAGGGCCCTGCGAGACCTGCAACACTCGTTGGAGTGTTACCGGAAGATCAAGGGCAAAGATGAAGAGGATGAAGACGAAGAGAAGGAGCCCGAATCGAAGCCGCCAGCGCGGTCGCCGGGCATTCTCGCTGATCCCATCTTCAACGATGGTCCACCGCTGCGAGGCGATGATATCCCCGGACCCAGCAATCAGCCTTTCACGGAGGGGCTCTTTCGCGCTCTTACCCCTTCGGTCGCTTCAGTGCGGATTCGGGACATCCACCAACGGCCCCGCGCGCCGGATGCACCGTCCGTCCCGCTTCACCCGTTCTCGACCTTGCCACCTTCCACGGGCAAGCCTTCGCGGGTGGTTCCACCATCTGGCGATACGGTCACCGTACCACTGGTGCGCGGTTTGAAGGTACAGGAAGCGAAACAACGCATCGAGCAAGCCGGACTAGCGTTGGACCCCGTGCTCGGCACCGGTGCCCCGGACGAAAAACAGCACTTGGTCGTCTACGCCCAGCAGCCCGAGGCCGGAGCGACGGTTGCGGCAAGAGAAAGGGTGCGCGTAACGTTCTACGACAAACCGGCATCGTCGAGCGGCCTGATGGCCGTGCCCGACGTAGCCGGCTTGCCGGCCGCTGAGGCGAGCAAACAAGTCAAAGACGCTGGGTTCATGCCCAAGTTTCAATATGGCGAATCCGCGCCGTCGCCCGAGAAGTCGTTTCACGTCTACTCGCAGTCGCCGCGGCCCGGCACTCGCTCGCTCGCGGGCTCGACCGTCGAGGTCAAGATCTACGCCGAGTACAAGACGCCGAGCGTACTTGTGCCCAACGTATCCGGTTTGGCCGCAGCCGAGGCCAGCCAGCGCGTGAAGGACGCGGGCTTGACGCCGGATTTCACTTACGGAAAAACGGCTCCCACGACAGGGCAGGCTTACAGGGCCTACCAACAGTCTCCCCACGCCGCAGCGCGCGCGGACAAGGGCACGGTGGTCCGCATTACGCTCTACGGCAAAGCGAAGCCTCCGATGGTGGCCTCTCGACCGCCCGTCACCCGCACACCACCCAAAACGCACACACCCACAACGAGGCCCAAACCACACGTCAAGACGCCGACGTCGTATCGAACGCTGACCGGTCGCTGGAAGTGCAGTTGCGGCGAAGTTTGGATGTTGCGGCAGACCGGAAACAAAGTCACCGCTCAGGAAAGCGTCTCGGGCCGTATCCGAAACGCAAGCGGTACCTTCGACGGCAAGCTGTTCCGCTTTACTTGGTCCGACACCGGTGGCAACAGTGGCAGCGGCGTGATGGTCCCGAATCCGGGCCTCACCAGAATGAACTGGCGAATGACGCTCCGCAGCACCGGCCAATCCTGGGATGGCAGCGTCTCGCGCATCCAGGCGAACTAGCTCGTCCGCGGACTACTACCCTGGCTGCAAGCGCTGGTACGTCCGGCTGCACGAGAAGGACGGCAAGGAACACGAGATGCCCGCCCACAGCAAGCTCGAAGAACACCTCGACGCGTACATCACCGCGGCCGTGATCGCCGAGGACAGGAAAGGGCCGCTCTTTCGCACGACGTACCGGAGAACCAAGCAACTAACGGCGAATCGCATGTCGCAGCCGGACGTCTGGCGAATGGTGCGTCGTCGGGCGAAAGACGCCGGCATCGCCACGCCCATCGGTTGCCACTCGTTCCGGGCAACGGGCATTATTAACTACCTTCGCCACGGCGGCACGCTTCAAGAAACCATGAAAATGGCTAATCATGAATCGGCGCGTACCACCGGCCTGCACGATCACTCGGGCGACGAGTTGACGGCCGAGGAGGGAAGTGGACCCCAGAAACTGGACCACGGGAGAAGAGAGACCTTGGCTCAGAATTGGGGTAGTCGTTAAAGTGTGGCCGTTGATTCAAAGGAGTGGATCATGGCCAAGCGACGAAAGCCACGGAGCGCGGCGTTCAAGGCGAAGGTAGCCTTGGCCGCCGTCCAGGAGCGCAGGACGATTGCCGAACTGGCAAAGCAGTTTGAAGTTCATCCGTCTCAAATTCAGGCATGGAAGAAGGGCCTGGTGGACGGTGCGGTTGAGTTGTTTCGAGACCCTCGACGTGATCGAGAGGCCGCCGAACGGCAAGCCCGGGAGGCGGAGTTGTACGAGCAAATTGGCCGGCTTCAGATGGAACTGGAGTGGGCGAAAAAAAAATCTGCCGGCTTCGATTGAAAAACGACGTCGGCTGGTCGATCCGCAGCATGGGTCCCTGAGTATCCGCCGACAGTGCGAACTGCTGGGCTTACCGCGCAGCAGCTACTACTACGAGCGCGCGACCGAGAGCGAAGAGAACCTGGAACTGATGCGGCGGATCGATGAGCTATATCTCAAGAGGCCGTTTTTTGGGAGTCGCCGGATGGCAGAACATTTGTCGCTTCCTGGGGCTCCGGTCAACCGTAAGCGAGTCCAGCGTTTGATGCGACAGATGGGCATCGAGGCGGTGTATCCCAAGAGGAAAACAAGCACTCCGGGAGCAGGACACAAGATTTACCCTTACTTGCTTCGCGATCTGAACGTCAGCCGTGCGAACCAGGTGTGGTGCTCCGATATCACGTATGTTCCCCTGCGACATGGATTCATGTACTTGGTGGCCATCATGGACTGGTTCAGTCGCTACGTGTTGTCATGGCGGTTGTCGAACAGTCTGGACACGAGCTTCTGCCTGGAGGCTCTGGATGACGCTTTGGAGCTTGGATTGCCGGAGATATTCAACACGGATCAGGGAGCCCAGTTTACGAGCCAGGCATTTACGGGTCGCCTGCTGGAAGAGGGCGTGGCGATCAGCATGGACGGTCGCGGCCGGGCCCTGGACAACGTGTTCATCGAGCGGCTCTGGCGGAGCTTGAAATACGAAGACATCTACCTCAAGAATTACGAAGGAGTGGACGATCTATACGACGGGCTGGAACAGTACTTTCATTTCTACGACCAGGAGCGACAGCACCAAGCACTCGATTACCGGACGCCCTACGAGGTGTACCAAGCGAGTTTGGCACTGTCGACATGAGGATCAGCGGACCACACGCGACTAGCTCACACAGCCCCAAAGGAGCCTGCCAAGTCTCGCTTATTCAGCGGCTCCCGTGGTCCAGTTTCTGGGGTCCACTTCCGCTTATGGGAAGCCGGCTGAGTCGGATTCGGCACTCCGGATAGTGCGCGATTTCTCCGAGTTTCTTAACGTGATTTATAACGACACGCGCAATCTTGGCGTTGCACCCAATGAGCGCGCACTTAATTACGCGGCCACGGATGCGCTTATTACACAGGATATCTTTAGGGACGTAAGAACGGATTCTCGTTTTCGCAAGTTCGAATTCGATACTCTGACCGTTGACCGCAGCCCAATCTGTCGCCCAGAATCCGATTGCTGGGACGTGACGCTCTTTTTCTACGACCCTTCTGAGCTGCAGAGGGCCCGACGTGCAGCCCGTTACACCATAGACGTTAGCGATTCCGTGCCCGTGCTAGTGGGCAGGAGGCAGAACTTTACTGTGCGGTGATTGATCCCAACGCATCAATGAGGAGATCAATATGAGACTCCCGACGTTATCACGCAAGTCGCGCGAACACATGTTTTCTTCCAATCAAAACTGTTCGCCGGCGTATCACACTCACGTGAGGATGTTACCCAGTGACGTGAGGATGTTACCCAGCCAAATCCAATCGAATGCGACAACTCGGTACTGCCCGTGCAACTGCCGCTTCGGTGTTTGTACCGACTGTAACAGCAAGCCTTGCTAAATTTTTCCGAACATTGATATGTAATGCTAGAAAAAG
>JADHUC010000044.1 GCA_016784735.1 Pirellulaceae bacterium
GTGCAGATGCTCACCAAAGGCCATCACGGCGTTAAGCTGGACGCCGAGGCGTGGGACCGGCTAATCACCTGGATCGACCTGAATTGTCCCTACCACGGTACCTGGGGCGAGGATGTTGGCGATCCCGGCCGACAGCGACAACGTCGCCGCGAACTGCTGAAACTGTACGGCAACGTCGACGATGATCCGGAGGCCATACCGCCACCTGATCCCGAGACCATCTACTCAGGACACCCTGAACCGATTGTGTCCGATCCCAGTAGGTCCCGCTTGCCGAGCGGGACCTCGACAGATCGGAATGCCGACACCAAAAGGTCCCGCTCGGCAAGCGGGACCTACCAACCGATCCTGCCCGATCCGCCAGCGGACCTAACGCCATCACCTGTCATCTGTGACAAACGGTCAGTCGAATTGGACGACGGACTGACCATGCAATTGGCCCTTATCCCGGCCGGCGAGTTCATCATGGGCAGTGCCCTTGGTGCCGATGATGAACCCCCGCCAACAAAGGTACGGATCGAGAGACCTTTCTGGATGGGCGCGCACGAAATCACCAATCAGCAGTACGCGCAGTTCGACCCCAGTCACGACAGCCACTTCGAGACGATGCTCAGCGCCTGCCACGGTGTTCACGGGCATCCGGTGAATCGACCGGAACAGCCCGTGGTCCGAGTATCGTGGGTCCAGGCGATGGCCTTCTGCCGTTGGCTTTCCGAGAAAACAGGCTACCGATTCTCGCTGCCCACCGAAGCCCAGTGGGAATACGCCTGCCGCGCCGGTACGGCAACGCCGATGCACTACGGCGACTTGAACACCGATTTCTCGCAGTTTGCCAACATGGCCGACGCCAAGCTCAGCCACCTGGCCCGCGACTGGTACATCCTGGACAAACCGATCGAAAACCCAACCAAGTACGACGACTGGATCCCCAAGGACGCCCGCTTTGACGACGGGGCCGTGCTGTCGATCGCTCCGGGCAAGTACCGGCCGAACGCGTGGGGATTGTACGACATGCACGGCAACGTGGCCGAGTGGACCGCAACAGACTACCGACCGCATCGCTCCGGCGTTGTCGATGGTCGAGACGCCACCATAACCGATGGTCGCAAAGCCGTGCGCGGCGGCTCGTGGCGAGACCGGCCCAAGCGGTGTACATCCAACTTCCGCCTAGGCTATCCGCCGTACCAGTGCGTCTACAACGTCGGCTTTCGCGTGGTGTGCGAATAACGCCAGGATCGACAACTGCAACCGACAGCGGCTTCGCCGAGAGCCGTGACCTAACGATCCACGGCAGGTTCTTGGAAGATCGTTTGTTTGGGGCTGTCCGCATCCACGATCAATAGCGTGGTCGCATCGTACTGTTTGCCGGCCATTTGGAACGGTCTGACTCGTGCGCGCACAAGGAGGTCGCGACTGCCGGCGTGGTTGATCTCGTAGGCGACCGCCTCGTTGGGAGCTAGGATACGGCCGTTGGAGGTGACTTCAATCGAAGAGATCCGGATGTCGGGGGCTCTTGGGCCGGGGTACGGGAAGATCAAGAAAGGCATCGTCGTTGGACCATTGGACTCGTACCGGGAGGTGATGATCACGGGAGGTTTGCGAGTTTCCAACGCCAGTTTCCCGGTCAAGGTCTGGTCCAGACTGGTCGCCAATTCGGCCGATTTGGGAAGCAGAACCAGCAGGTTGGCATCCGAACGCGTGGTCCAGAAGCGTTTGCCGTCGTCGGATGTCGCGGCGGGTACGTCGTAATGAAGGTGGAACATCTGATCGTAGCGATGCCCTTTTCCTGCCGGCGTCTCGAACTCGTCGAAGACGATCCAATAGCGTCCGCGCACGTACAACACTTCACGTCGGCACGTCACCGAGTGGACGCCCGGTGGTGGTTGTTTGACGGCCGGGTCCAACGCCGTGCCGTCCTTGGCGATGCGGAAACCCTGATGAGAAGCGCGGAAGAAATCGAAATGCTGGTCGCTGCGCCATCGTTCAATCGTGGCGGTCACGCGTGGCGATGGCTCCTTGCCGTCCATCATCACCACGTTGTGGTAGCGGTACCTCTTCGTGTCGTTGCCACGGTGATATAGGTCGACGCGCGGGTCGCCCAGTAAGAGCCGGCCATGGGCAAAGACCTGGATGGTCAGAAAGTCCTGGTGATCGTGATAGGTGACGGGACAGGTGTCGACCGAAAGGGCCAGGTACTGGCAATCGGGCGACCAACGATCGCGGAAGAACGCGAAACCGCCTTCGGGATACAGGGCCGATGTGTGGTCAACCGGCTGTTCTGGAGTTTCGTCGAATACCGCTTGCCAAGCAGGATACATCGGCGGGACTGCGATGCCTTGCTGCCGCATGCCTCGCTTAATCTGGCCATCGTGCAAAGCGACCACGGCCGTGATAAGGAAGTTGTCGATTGGCAACGAGTAATGGTCGCCGATCTCGATGTGACGACCGGCCGGAGTGGTTACGTCCAAGTAGAATTGGCCCAAACGGCGCAGACGTTTCGTCAAGTGCGGCGTGGCGAAGGTTTCGCCATTCCGATCTGCCAGAATCATTGCCTCCAGCATCAATCGCGAGGCGGCGAACGTGTACGAGACCGAGTGCTCCTGATAGCTGCCGTCGTCGAAGTAGCTCTGCTCCAAGTGGTGCATCAGCGTCTGGTGACTCCGCTCTTTCATGCCGGCCACTTCTGTGAACTCAGGTAAGAGCAGGGCAAAGACGTAAGGACAATGGCCGCGCTCGAATGCATGGTGGTTGCCCACGCCTTTGCCGCCGGCAATGCGCTGGTAATGTGCAGTGTGGTACCAGATCGCCTTGATCCACCGGTACAGCAGTTCGTCGCTGATTGCTGGCGAATCGAGGATGCCGGCGTAAATGGCGTTGAACCAGTTCAGCAGCCGATAGCCGCCGTTCATGTACTCGTCAGCCATCTTCACGCCTGCGGCCGGGCCGACGCCCTGCAGGACTTGGAACGATGGCCCATGGATGGGAAACGTGTCCAGCCAACTCGACAGCACCTCGGCGAACTTGGCCGCATAACGCTCGTCGTCGGTGCCGGCGTAGTTGAAAGCCAGGTGACGCAGAAACACATTCCGGCTGAGCGACGTGGGGCGGGGGGCTTCCGCCCGCACGGCACGCACCCAGTCGATCCCGTCGCCAAGGCCGGTGAAACTGCCGGGGTACCAATCGTCGTGCAAACGGTTTTCGAGCAACGCATCGCCGCGTTGGCGTACCGACGGGCCGACGCGATCCCAGCCACTTTGCAGATAGGCGAAGCCTGCGGGCTTGCCCCGATGATCAAACAACCAGGTTGGCCGTGAGCGTCGACGGAAATGATTGCACAAGGCTCGCTTGGCCTCTGCTAGCTTGCCGGCTGCGTGCAGTTGACGGATCGGTTGGACCGGCTCGTACTCGGGATTCAACCCACCGAACAAATCCGCGTCGGTCACTGCCGTCGCAACCGGTATTTCAAGGGCCTTACGTGGCTTCGCGGGCGATGGTGCCTCGGAGTCGGCTACTGCCGGCACAGCCGACAGCGCCAAGATCGAGAACAACGTGAGAAAAGAATGCCGGACCGTCATTGAGGCTCACCTTCTCCTTTTCTTCCCCTCTCGAGGATCGCCAATCATCTCCTTCAGCTTGTCGGCCTGCTCGGACGTGAGCACGTCAAAGACCTTGTCCAGCGTTTCATTCTCGAGTTCCCTCAGTCGCTGCTGCATTTCTTCGCGGACTTGGCGGAGCTTTTTCTTCTGTTGCTCGGATATCCCCAACTGCGCAAGGACCTGAGGATTCTTCAAGACGGCTTCCCGTCGCGCGCGGCGGTTGAAGTTTTCCAGGATCTCCATTTGTTCCGGCACGAGGATCTTCTCCACCTCCCGGCGTACGTCCTCCGCGCGCTTCTTCATTTTCTGCTGCATTTCGGCCATTCGTTCTCGTCGTTCGTCCATCGGCAACTGCTGGATCTCGGCCATGGCCTGCTGCATTTGCTGGACGAAAGCATGTGCGACCTGTCGAAGCTGGTGCTTCTGCTCGTCGACCAATTCGAGTTCTCTCTGGACGTGCGGAGACGCCAACGCCTCCAAACCTGGAATTGCGGGAAGCCCCCCGCCGCCCATCTGAGGGCGGTCTGGCCCCGGTCGGTCGGGCTGCTGTGGAACCTGTGCCAATCGCGTCAGCGCGACGAGAGGACACCGCGTGCAAGTTCCGGCAGTGGTCATTGCAGCCGCCGGCCCCGGTAGCAACACGATCACACTGGCAGACAATACGACTGCAGCAAGAGGACATCGAAGCATGTTACGCTCCTTTCATCACAGGAAGGCTCCAATCTCACATTCCACAGTCTAGTATTCCGTCCGCAGTCTGACATCCCTCGCACCGGCCGAATCTCATCAAGACGAGTTTGAGCCACATCGATGGGCCAGCTACTTGTACCGGGCTGTTCGACAGGCGACATTGTTGTGTTGTTCGGCATATTTCCACAGTCAAATCCGGAGGGTATTCGGTATGTGTCTTTCCTTTCGATCTGCAGTCACCATCGCAATCGCGAGTCTCGTCCTGACGTTGACCAATGGCACCGATTCGCTGCGGGCCCAGGATTCCGCAGTGCCATTTTCTCGCGTGACAATCGACGATACGCCTCCCGCCAGGCCGTGGTATAAGATGCTGGGTGACATCGACGCGGACGGTTCTCTCGATATTATCATCGCTGGCGCGAAAGGGCCGCTGGTATGGTACGGGTATCCCGATTGGACAAAGTCGGAAATTGCCGCAGGCGGATGGAATGGCGTCAAGGGTGCGATCGGCGATGTAGACCGCGACGGCGATGTGGATATCGTCATGGGCGGAGTGGTCTGGTTCAGTAATCCTGGGGCTGCCGGTCGCAAGTGGAAGATGACTCGAATCGATACGCGGACGGCGCATGACGTCGAGCTTGCCGACTTGGACCGTGACGGCCGTCTGGATGTGGTCGCTCGCGATCAGTCGGCGTTTGGGAAAAGCGGGAACGTGATCTACGTGTATCGCCAGAACAGCCCGACGTCCTGGGACAAGCACACTATCGACTGCCCTCACGGCGAAGGTCTGAAACTTGCGGATCTCGACGGCGACCAGGATACGGACATTGTCATTGGCGGCCTCTGGTACGAGAACACCGGACGCGCGGACCGATGGCTCCAAAACACCTATACGACCAACTGGACCGAACCGGATGCGAAGGTCGAAGTCGCCGATCTGAACGGCGATGGGCGTCTGGACATCGTGCTGACGCCGGCAGAGCTGAAGGGCCAGCGGTACAAGGTGGCCTGGTACGAGGCGCCGGCTGATGCGAAGGACAGGGAATGGCTGGAGCACATAATCGTTCGCGACATCGAGTGCGTGATCCATTCGCTGGCCGTTGGCGATATCGACCGTGACGGCGACGTGGATGTTGCCATCGCCGAAATGCACCAAGGCGAGAACCCGGACGAGGTGACGGTCCACTTGAATTGCGGCAAGGGGAAAGAGTGGTCCAAGCAACTTCTCTCCAACGACGGCTCCCACGACATCATCCTCGGCGATATCGACGGCGATGGCGATTTGGACATCGTCGGGGCGAATCATGGTGGCGAGTCGCATCCCGTCGAGTTGTGGCGAAACAAACTGGCTGACCCGTCATCTTGAGCGACAATGGTTCCCTTCGTTGCCGCCCTGAATTCGTTGGGAAACAAAGAAGGGAAGGTTCCCAACGAATTCAGGGCGGCAGCGAATTATTCAAAGATCGGCAATGCATTGTCAGTGTCGAGTACCGAAGGACCTCGCAGGCCGACGCTGGTGGCTCTGACCGCACGGGGCAGCACTGCGCCGCCCGGGCAGTGCACGTAAAGACTCCGCTGAAAATCCGGCTATGGCCTTTGCCGCTGGATGTCTGGGAGACGTTTGAAGAACTGGACGGGCAACGGCTGTTCTGCTACTCTGAGGGGTGTGATCGACAAACGCCCATCGTAGAGCGGTGGAAAGATGATCGGGCATCCACGACGATCGTGTGACAATCGGAGCCCTGGTGGTTCGACGAAGTACGACTGCTTTCATCTCGTACTGATGGTCACCCACGACTGCAACTTGCGATGCGATTATTGCTACACCGGTGCCAAGTCTCCACGTTCCATGAGCCTGGAGTTGGGGCAGCGTAGCATCGAGCGAGCCGTAAAGTCGGTCCACCCCGGCGGAACGTTGGAACTGGGGTTCTTTGGCGGTGAACCACTGCTCGAAGCAGGACTCATCGCCGAACTGATCGACTACGCCCAGAGCCAAGCGGACGCCGCCGAGGTTATGCTTCGCCCCGGCCTGACGACAAACGGGACAGTGCGGTCGATGGCGGCTTGGGATGTCATGATGCGGCCCGAACTGGATCTTTGTGTCAGTTGCGATGGGTTGCCCAACGTTCACGACCGTCATCGTCGCGCGGCAGATGGACGCGGTAGTGCCGAGCGCGTGCTCGGCACGATTCGTCGCCTGCTCGAAATTGACCGAGACTTTCTAGGCATGATGGTCATTCGCCCCGACACCGTCCCACACCTTCCGGCTAGTATAGACTGGCTGCGTGGTCAAGGCGTGTTGCGAATCGACTTGACGCTTGACGTTTGGGCCGTCTGGGAATCGGGCGATGTCGAGCATCTGGAGGAAGCGTTGATTGCGGTGGCCGACATCTGGCGTGAAGGACTGCCGGACGGCGCCATCAATTGGTTCGACGAGAAAGCCGCCCACCTGGCCAGGCTGCCAATGAACCGCTCGGCTCGCTGCGGGTTCGGCGACGGCGAAATTGCGGTGGCCCCGTCCGGGAATCTCTATCCATGCGAGCGGCTGATCGGCGAAGATCAGCCCGGTCATCCGATGCGTCTGCCGGGGCATGCGTTGGACGGAAGCGACTTTTGCCGGTCCTCTATGCCAGGTCGTTCGGATCCGGCATGTTCTCCCTGCGCGATCGCGTCCCACTGCAACACGACGTGCCGATGCAATAACTACGTGCGCACGGGCGACATCACACGCCCCGATGCGCTGCTTTGTCTGTTGGAGCGTGTTTGTTGTCGGGAAACGGCTCGCGTACTTGGCGAGTTGTCGCCCACTAACGAGCAAATGGTATCAATGGAGGAGTCTGTGTGATGAACAGCCACAAGACACCGCGCCAGCCTGACGACGAACGGTTAGCTGCGCAGATGCCTGATCCTAAGGGCCCGCCGCGGTCGGTGCCGAAAGGTGATCCGGTATTGAACTTGATCGCGACCGTGGGCGTAGGGCTCGTTGCCGTGGGAGGCGTGATGTTTGCATCGCTCGCCACCACAACGCGCACCTGCGGCGCAACCCGCTCGGCCAAGCTCCAATGGGAGCAGCGTAAGCTTCAGATCGAGCAGGCATATCAGCAAGATCAAGCGTACCGAGAACAGGCCATCGAGGGTTCGGGCGACGAGGCTTCTGCAGATGACGGCGAACGCCAGTAGACGACCGCGACGGCGCGTGTTCCGTTGGATCCTGCGGCAAATCGAGCGTGGCCTCGCCGTCTTTGGCCTGGGCATGTTGATCTACTTCACGTCTTTCCACGTGTCGCGGATCGCGACGGATTCGATGGCGCCAACGCTCGAAGGCGAGAAGTCGGAGACCGCCGATTTGGTGCTGACCGAACGGGTCTCCTACTGGTTCCGCCAACCGCGTCGCTGGGAAATCATCACGTTTCGCAAGGATGATGGGACCCAGGTGATGAAACGCGTCGCCGGCTTGCCGGGCGAGCAGTTTGGGATGCGGCGCGGCGGACGAATCTTCATCGACGGCAAAGAGATCCACCCGCCCGAGCAACTGGCCTTTCTGAAGTATTTTCCTTTTGGGAACCTGTTAGACAACGAAGCCATTCCGTGCGGCGACGGCTACTACGTTCTCGGAGATTTTTCGCGAGACTCCGACGACAGCCGTTTCAACGGTCCCGTACGTCCGGATCAACTGATTGGCCGAGCGTGGGTGATACTTGCTCCGAGTTCGCGGCGTCGTTTCGTCAACGATCTGTAGGACGGGCATTCTTGATATGCCCGACAACAGTCGTGGGATAGGCTTCCAGCCTGTCGGAAGCACAGGAAGAATGACAGGCTGGAAGCCCATCCCACGTCGAATGCGGTGACGGGCGAGAAGGTCATCCTACAAGAGACGGGATTCGTCCAACCAGATGATCAGTCGGAGTCTTTTGGCGAGGAACGGTCGAGACGATGGCGGCCAAACAGAACCAACTTCGGCAGCCGAGTCCCTGGCAGCAATTCAACCTGCGAGACATGTTCTCCTTCGTGCTGGCCTGCGGTGTGTACTTTGCGGTCATTGGTTCGTTATGGCGAGCGTACGAAACCGGATCGTGGTTGTACCGCAAGGAATTGGTGTCAAACCGGATAATCCTTGCAGTGACAGTCGCCATCGCGTGGATCGTGCTCTGGCTGTTGTATCGAAAATGGGGGCTACGTCACGCCTCGATCGTCCACATTGCGGGTCCGGGGCTCTGCTTGGCGTTGCTGCTCTTGTTTTTCATCATCGGCTTCGGGGTGTGGATTGCCTCGGCACAACCAGGCGAACTCTCGCGGATCGACCAGGACGACATCAGAGGACCTCTCGTCTTCGCAACCACGGCGGTCCTGGTCGCGTGCGGGATAAGCACGTTGGTCAGTTTCCCGGCTTCCATCGTGATGCGAGTCTACTTAACCACGCGAGCCGCCGGGGAGCATCCTCCGCCGGGTCCGGGCGATCGCGTTTGACAGCGGTCTCGTCAGTCGGCTTGCTTCAGAGGGTCTCCTGCGCGAACGGTTCGCCCGTCCGCCGTGTATTGCCAATCGAGTATCTGGTACTTGCCGATGCGGACAAGTTCGCCTTGGCGAAACTCGGGGATCAATTGTGAATCGGTCGCGGCGGCGGCAACGAAGGTGTTGCTTCCGTTCGCGCTGGTTTCGATGCGCAAGACGCGCAGCCAATGCCTCTCGAACAGGTGGCCCACATTCAGTGCGATCTGAATCAGAAACTCGTCTTCCGCTTTTCGCTTGCCGAACGCCGTGCGGAAGTCGCGCAGTCCCCGGCGTATGGCTCGCAATGCCCGCTCCGCGTCCGGGTCGTGCGTCTCGTCGTGGTACAACCACGCGTACTCGCCCGATTCCGCCGTTTCGCTGGCCAACGGGTCATTCAACATGAGTTGACGAAACTCAGGTGTGTTCTTTACCAGTTGTTCGGGAGTGTCCAGGTAGAACGCCAAGCAGTCTTCGTCCGCCAAGGCAGTCGCAAGCCGTCGCGCGAGCGACCGGGCAGCTTTCTCGTCACTCGATCGGAACCAGTCCACGGCCAGCCACGCGTTGTGATCCGCTAATGCGGCTCTCAACAGAGGATCGCTCACTTCCTGCTCGCGATCGTAGGCACCGCCTGCCATCGTGACGGACAGCGCGTGTTCGTCGATACGGACCAGGAACGAATGCTTCGAATTCTCGGCTTCCGGTGCTATTGCGGTCACTTCTGACGCTGTGGCCGGTTCCGTCAGGTGTTTGATGGCTTCGCGCAACCGATCGGCATTCCACGAGATCGGCTCGCGAAGCAACAGCACGGCCTCTTTGTTTGCGGTATCAAAGTGTGTGGGCAGCGGGGGATGTTCGAGGCGCAGCGCCCGAAATACGGGATCGCCAAGTACGAGCGGCCCAACGTCTTCGTCGGCGTAGAGCGAGAAGCTGCTCTGGGCCAGCTCGTCCAACAAACCGGCCAGCGCGTCCGCGTCCTTGCGGAGAGCGTGGACCACGGCCAGTTGCGATGGATCATCGTCGTCTTCATAGTACTCTCGCGCGGCGGCCATCGCGTCAGACTGTCGATCCAGACGCAGAAGGCTACGAAAACGCCAATCACGGAGACTCGACAACTGCCACGTTTCGAGATCCGCCAGTTTGTCCGCGGGCCACGATTTCAGAAGGCTGCACACCGTCTTATAGTCCTCAGTCAACCACGCCAAACGCACCTCTTGAAAAACCAGTTGGGGATCGGCCGGGCGGACGGCTCGGTGCGCGTCGATCAACCGTCTTAGCGCGGGCCAGCGTTCACGCACCGCCAGCCGATTTGCCATCAAGTTGAAGTCATCAGCGGCATCCGGGATGTCCCGGTATGCGCTTTCAGGACTGGCCGATTCGAGTCGCACCGTCAACCACAGGCTTCGATACGTCGCCTTGGTGTCTTCGTCGGAAGCGGCCGCATAACCACGCTTCAGCAGGCGCTCGGCCTCCGCGAGATCCCCTTCCTGTTTGCGAAAGAGGGCTTCGTAATGGTCCAGCAATTCGTCGTTCGGCTCCGCGGCACGATGCAACTCGACGAGGCTGAGCAGTTTCTCGTAGCGATCCGTGTTGTGACAATGCTCTGCCAGGCATCGAAACGCTGCGGAAGGTGATTCGAGCGTCTGATAAGCCTGCTGCAGATGCCCTGCGTCGAACAAAGCTCGCGCCAGCTCGTCGCGCCACCAACTCTGCAAGTACTCCTCGTCGGCGTTTTTCAAGGCCGTCCGGAATTGCTCGGCCGCGTTGTCGAACCGACCGTCCTCCCGCCATAATACGCCTTGGTAGTAATGGGCCCACGGATCGTCGGGCGTTCGCCGCAAATGAGCGGCAACCAATGGCACCAATTGGTCGCGCGATATCAACGACTCCTGCTCCTCGTACCCTTCCGCCAGATAGAGAAACGCGTGCGATGGGTCGGGAGCGTTTTCATAACCAACGATCGGTTTCCCGCCGTCTGACATCGCATCCAGGTAGTTCTCGACGTAGTGGTTTTGACGTTCTTCGTCCGGCTCGGCTTCCCAGGCGATCCGGTAATGGGTGGCCGCCGCTTCGTATTGTTCGTCGATCTCGTCGATCAGCCCCAGCAGGTATTCCGTATGTGGTGAATCCGGCAGATGTTCCTTTTCGTAGCGAACGAGCGTCTCCAATAGCGCCGTGTCGTCGCGCCAATAGCACGGCAAGGCCAGTTCGTCGATGGCGTCCATCGGGTCAGCTAACTCTCCCAGGTATTCAACGATCACATCCTTTTCGTCATCGGCCAGCAGCGGGGCAAGGGATGCCAGCGCATCGACGTCCTCCGGGTCGAATTTCAGCAGCCGTTGCCATCGTTCGGCGGCCTCGTCCGTTCGCCCCATCTCGGCGAGCAATTCGGCCCGCAGCATGGTGACCTTGGGATTGAAGCCGAGCATGTCCTCGTACTTTGCGGCCGTCTCGAGTGCTTCTTCGTACTTGCCCAAGCCTTGGAGCGCGATCGCTTGTCCGTAGAACGTGACCGGCGCGGCCTCGGGCGGCTTGATCTTGCGGAACGTCTCAACGGCATCCCGGTCGCGGTTCGCGAGCGACCAGGCAAAGCCGATGCGTATTAGGACAGCGTTGCGGAACAGGGGCAGGACATCTCGGGACTGTGCCCGCAGTAGATGGTCGGCCGCTTCGTCGAATTCGTAGTCGTCGATGGCGTTTCCGGCTTGTTCGATGTCTTCAAACGCCAGATCGGTGATGGCCAACCGTAGGTCGTCCGCATTGGCGATCGTACCGGCGTAGATTCTCGACTTGCGGTAGCCGTACTCCAGAAGCTCCCAATCGTACAGCTTCCACTCGTCGCCGTCGCGCGTGATCCAGAAGCAACTGCTGATCGAATCCTCGTCGTTCCACAAGTAGGCATAGACCAGCGCATCATTCCCGTTGTCGGCTAGATCGATGCGAGCGATGTCGTACCGCTGCCAGTTGCCGGGCGGATCCACGTCGCCCCGCAACTCCATCTTCATCCTTTCCGCCTCGAAGCGGTTCAACCTGGCCAAACCCACTCGGTGGATTTGCTCGAACAGCCGATCCACGTCGGTCAGGCGACGAAATGCCGTCTGGTCGTCCTCCCGGACCGCTTTGGCAAGCGCATCAAGCAGGACGGTGATACGACGAAAATCCCGTTTGCCCACACCGACATCATCGCCGTTGAATGCCGCAGCCGCATGGGCATGAAAGGCTTCCAGCGGCAAATCGACGGCCACCTGATCTTCGCCGCCATCGCCCGAGTAACTGCTGAAAAGCCAGAATAGAGCACCTGCACAACTGAAAATGCAGATACCGGCAATCGCCGCCAGAATCCAGAGCAGCACGCGAATCCCGTGCGATTGGCGGCGCTGGTGCTGATAGAAATCGTCACGAAATGGGCTGTCCGGGTCGCCAAATGCCATCGTCGGTGCTCCGCAGTCAAGATTCCCGCCAACACTTTGGTACAGAGCGAAGGAGGCGTCAAGAGCCGTGAACGCGGCATCTCGAAAAACGCGCACGCCTCCGGCTTGCGGTTAAACGGGGCAGCCGAATGGCAACCGAACGTGGGGCACGATTCTATCGTGCCGAGGCACGTTGGAAACGTGCCCCACACAACGCTCACACTGCATCCTTACTGAGCAACAGGTTCGACGGCGTGAAACTGCTCCACCTCGTCCAAGACATCTCGCACGGTGCGTAGCAACATCTTGGTGTCGAAGGGCTTTGGGATCAGATGCAAGTTGTTTTCCAGAATCGAACGGGAGTCGGCGGTTTCGGGATCGTGAGCGGTGCAGAAGACAACTTTGGCATCCGGATCTGCCGCTTTGATCTGCGCATATACTTCGTGTCCGTTGAGTTTGGGCATCATCACGTCCAGCACCACTAAGGAAATGTCGCCGCGGTTCTCCTGGAACATACGCAGCGCCTCCTCGCCATCGGATGCGGCCAGCACCCGGTAGCCCGCACTTTCGAAGATTCGCTTCGCCATGTCGCGGACCATCGGTTCATCCTCGGCCAGAAGGATCGTTTCCGTTCCACCCGATGCGGTTTCGCCTCGCGAACCACTGTCGGTCTCCTCCGCGGCATCCACGGTAGGCAAGTAGATCGTGACACAGGTGCCCTTGCCCGGTTCGCTGTCAACGTGGATGGCTCCGCCGTGCTGCTGTACGATGCCGTAAACGGTGGCCAACCCGAGGCCCGCGCCTTCTTCGACTCCTTTGGTCGTAAAGAATGGCTCGAAGATGTGTTCCATCGCCTCGGGTGGAATGCCGCAGCCTGTGTCCGTGACACTCAGCGCCACGTGGCGTCCCTGACGCGATTCGGGATGGCGGTCGCAGAAGGCTTTATCCAAAATGGCACTGCCGGTCCCCAGCACGAGCTTTCCGCCCGAGGGCATGGCCTCGCGAGCGTTCAGACACAAGTTCAGAAGAACCTGCTGGATTTCTTCCACATCGGCGTACGCAACGCCCACATTTTCAACTGCCTGCAGCTCTACATGGATGTCTTCACCGACAATGGATCCCAACGTGTCGAGCAGACTGGCCATCACTTCGTTGGGATCGACGTTCTTCCGTTGGAGCACCTTCCGACGACTGAAACTGGCCAACTGTCCGGTCAGCGCGGCGGCTCGATCGGCCGCCTCGAGCACCCGCTTCAAGTCCTGGTGATGCCGCGACTCGGGCGCGAAATCGTCCATGACGAATTCGGTGTAGCCCTTGATCACCTGCAATAGGTTATTGAACGCGTGGGCAGTACCGCCAGCCAGTACGCCCACCGCTTCCATTTTTTGCGAGTGGCGAAGCTGCTCGTCCTTTCTGCGAAGGGCTTCCTCAGCCGCCTTGCGCTCGGTGATGTCCCTGATAATCCCGATCGCATGCCACTCTCCTTCGAGTTCTAGTGCCGACAAAGAGAGTTCGACGGGAAAGACTTCACCGTTCTTCCTGATGGCCTCGATTTCAATGGTCTGCCCTACGGCCGCTCCCTGCCCGGTTTGCCGGAATTCACGGAACGCTTTGTGGACCTGTGGTAGATAGCCAGCGGGGACAATCAACTGGTGGACGTTTTTGCCCAGCGCTTCTTCGCGTGCGTACCCGAAAGTCCTTTCGGCGGCGGCGTTCCAAAAGGAAATATTGCCGGCCGGGGCCATCATGATGATCGCGTCTTGAGCCGTAGCCGTCATTTTGCGGAACCGTTCCTCGCTTTTCCGCAATTCGCCCTCAAGCCGCTTTCGCGCGAACAACTCGGGTACGTTGCCTAGTGCCTTTTGGGACGCATGTTCGGCATGGCCCCGGAAGTGCCGTTCCACGTGTTCGGCGATGGTTTCCGGCGGGGCCATGATGAACCGGCAACACGGGTCTCCTTTGACGCGGCAAAGCGTCTCGACGGCGACCAACGGAATGCCGAAACTGGCCTCGCACCACCCCGACGAATAACCAGCGTTCATGATGCACACGGGCGCAGCGGATGTCTGACCGCTGCGCAGCCATGCATCGGCCTCGAACGAGTGTGGATGATCGTAAGTAAGGAAGTAGTCGTTGTCGGGCGAGGGACGCGACTCGGGGAAGATCTTCACCGACGCCCAACCGCTATGGGCGAAATGGATGGGACCGGCCGAGAGCCGGGCAACCGGGTCTTTCAGGTCCATCTTGGCATGGAAATTCTCGGCGTCCGATTTACCGATGGCATGGGCCAGATCGAAGAGTATATTCCGCGCATATTCGTCGGCGTCGGTTTCTCGTCCCGCCCCGAAAAGCCGCCTTACCAAGGCGAAGAACTCGATAGAGAGAGAAGCCGCCCGCACTAAGATGTATCGCTCGCCACCGATCTCGATTGCAGCCTGCGACGGATCGCGCGAAAGACCGGCGAAGTAGCTTGACACAACCTCTTCCGCTTGGGCGAAGATACTCTCGAAGCCCTTCGGAACGTCCACTGTCTTCAACGCCATCTCGGAACCCCCTTGTCCGCGGCACCAGGGACACCAGGATAACTAGCCGGTGCGCGCCCACTCTCGATGTCCCAAATGCGTTGCTAAAGCATAGGTTACGTCGACGGACGGTGGGCCAGATTACATAAGGACCTGCTGATGAGACGCAACGAATGTAGGGTTCAGAACGGCTGGTGCCAAAAGATACCACTCGGCAGGAAAGGCTCGTCGGGGCTCTCCCGTGGTGGAAGCTGCTCATCAAATGCGGTTTACCGGTCCTTGTCGGCATCTATCGCCACGATTTGCAGCGATTCGAAAAACCCGTTGATCGAGTCTACGGCCCCATTTGACGGTCATTTCAGAGGGCAAGCTCACGCGGCCCGGTGGCCACTTTCTTGCGGCTTGTGGTAAAGCGATATTCGCCCGGACGAAACTCGTCGACGTGTTCGTAGATCCCTTCCTTGCCCAAGGGACTGTAGGTGTAAAAAGTCACCTTGATCTTGCCGTCGGAAACCGACAGCCGAGGCCGCCAGTCCGTCGGTCGTTTGCCCTCCCATCGCCACGCGGCCTCCGGCCTCGATGGCATGTGGGGCTCGTCTGCTTCGTCATACGGGGTGGTCCACGGATCGGCTCCGAGGACCGTGTGCAGGGACCAGTCGCAGCCGTGCCAGAGCGCACCGAATTCCTGAAGCTCACGGCTCAGAATGGATGCAGAAATATACGAGACTGCAGATTCGTCGCCGTCGATGGCTTCCATGTAGTTGTCCAGGGCACGGTTTGGCTTCGGGGGCCGCGGGAAGCCGAATCTCTCCTTCAATGCTTCATTTGGGTCTGGCAAGTCCGCGTCTTGCGGCAGCGCCCAGACAATCCCGTTGCCGTTCCCGCCATCCGCGAATTGGTACGCTCGCAAGACAAAACCACGTTTCAGTTTGAGCGTCTTGAAAAATGACACAAGGCGTGCAGGGTCAACCTTGCTGATCGACCATCCCTCGGCAACGTCTTCGGGCAATTGCGCCGCCTCCATGATTTTCTGGCGAATCTCGTTGAATTGCTTTGCGGAGAAAGTCGTTGCAGGCGGAATTGCCGCATTGGCGCTATTAGTGGTCGGCGCGGGCACGGAAGGTATCGGCGGGTCGCCGGCCTTTGAAAGATGCCCTTGAGCGACCCACCCGCGTAGACGATTGCCCTCGTGGACAATTTCGATCAACACGTACTTGCCGTGCAGCCTGATTGCCTGTGACCGTGTTCCGGCAGCCACCGTCATTAGTGTTTCGCTTCCGGACATCATGGGGGCGGCCTCGTCGACGACGACTGCATCACCAGCCGCGATTTCCTCGGCGCAGATGCGATGATCGAACGCGACACCAAGTATGCACAGCAGACTGAGTAGGCCAACGAAAAGACTTCGATTAGCGTTCATGTTCATTCATTCCTTCCAGAATCAGTGAAGCGCAGCATGCTTAACCATAAGCTACCAGACACAGGAAGGAAGAAGCGTATTGCCGTTCGTGTTTCTTGGCAAGAGATGAATTGCCCGTCGCCTGACACACCCACACAGATCGGCGGAATCCGAATACCTTCCTCGAACCATCTTCCTGTCCGCTATCGGTGATTCGCGATGTCAGGTGAAACAGAATCCGCTATCAGCTATACTCTTCGGTCACCAAGTCACGACGCAGGACGCATGGCTGCGCCGAATCCTGATTGATCGAGAAATTGAAAACGTACTACTGTGGAGGTTGTAGATGAGATTGCGTGGATTTGTTCTGTGGTCGATTGGCGTAATGGCCTCGTGCTGCGCGGCCTCGGCCCAAGCCGAACCGTTGAGCTTCGACGATGCGAAGTGGATTTGGCCCTCCTTCGGGTCGAACGGAGACTTGAATTCGATGTCCGCCGGCGTCGGCTATTTTCGCGCCGAGATCACGGTCCCCGAAAGCCCTTCGCTGGAATTGGCCGAGGTGATCGTCACGGCCGACAATCTATTCGTGCTCTACTTGAACGGCCAAAGCGTTGGCGAGAGCGAGACAGACAATAACGCGTGGCACAAGCCCAAGCGTTGGGATGTGACTAATCTGCTCGTGCCGGGCCGGACGATCGTAGCGGTCGAGGCGGTCAACACGCTGCCAGGACCGGCTGCGCTGATTGTGAAACTGGTCGCCAAGTTGGCCGACGGACAGCAGATTGTGCTCGCCAGCGATGCAACCTGGAAGTGTAGCTACCGCGAGGAATCAAACTGGCAGCAACCTGACTTCGACGATCAGAAATGGCGCGCGGCGCAAGTCGTGGGCCAGTTCGGCGTCAGCCCGTGGGGCAAGGTCGCGGTCCCCGCCACGGCCGCGCCCGGCGGTGCGCCAGTAGGAAAGGTCCACCAAACGATCAGGCAGGTGCTGGAACAGGCCGTAAAACGAGGGCACGTCGGGCCGGTAGTCGAAGAGGCTCCACCGGAGGACTTCTCCTGGCCCGAGGCGATCGTTTTCCTGGGCGACGATTGCAGCCTGTATCGACCGCACCAGAGCAACGGCACGTCTTACGACAGTCTCACCGTCACCATCTTCAACCCGCGTAAATCACGTGCGTTTCCCGAACACGATCTACCTGCGCCGATGAAGATCGGACGCACGCTGCACGTGCTGCGCCCGGCGCGACCAGGCGTCGAACCGCGATTGTTGCTCGACGCCGGCCGAGGCGCGATTGGCTCGCCAAGCGCGACTTTCGACGGCAAGTCGATTCTCGTCTCGATGGCCTACGACGGTGAGCCGTTCTTCCACATCTATCGGATTGCGGCCGATGGCGGCTCGCCCGAGCGACTGACAGACGGCCCGTTTCACGACATCGACCCGGCAGAACTGCCTGACGGGCGCATCGTGTTCACGTCGACGCGGATCGGGACGTTCGAGGAATACCACAATCCGCCGTCGCGGGCGTTGTTCGTGATGAACGCCGACGGCGGTGATATCCGTCCACTGACGCACACCATCATCTTCGACAACGAGCCGGAGGTGCTGGCCGACGGGCGAATCCTCTTCATCCGCTCCGACAACTTCTTCGACCGCGGCAAGGTGGAAACGCTGCTGCACGCAGTTCACTTGGACGGTTCGGAAGGCTACACGGAATTTGGCCTGGACAACGGACCGGAATACGGCGGCCGGCTGCGAGCGTATTACTGCGGCAGCCCGGCGCCGATGCCCGATGGTCGAGTAGCGTTTCTCTCCAGCCCTGGAATCACCGTTGCGCGGCTCGGCCACGCGGCCAAGGACTTGCAGCATTTCCGAATGGAAGCGGGCGATGTCGCCGCGCTGCCGGATGGGCGGCTGCTGTGTACCACGGCCAGCCGAGTTCCCGTCGAGATCATGGTGGGGAAAGAAAAGCGTACGATACTCGATTTCAGCTACGAGAAGATCGGCGTCCTCGATCCGCAAAGCGTGCCTCCGACGCTGACGATTGTGCACGAATCGCCTGACGGGCCGTTGCACTCGCCGGTGTATCTCGGTTCACGGCCCAAACCGCCGGTATTGGCAGAAAAGGTGGACCGAAAGGAAACCGACAATGTGCGGGCAACGGGTTTTCTCTTCTGCCAGAATGCGCGATTCACCAAGAACAACACGGCCGGCTGGTCGCAAGTACGTGCGATCCGAGTGCTGGCGGGCAAGGGGCTGACGACCCGTTCGTCCCACTCGTATATCGTCCACGCGGGCAACGAAACGATCGAGTTGGGTACCGTGCCTTTGGCGCCGGACGGATCGTTCTTCATCGAAGTGCCGGCCGACACGCCCGTCGCCCTTCAAGCGGTCGACGCCGAAGGACGATCCGAACTGAACGAGATGTCCTGGATCTACGTCCGGCCGGGCGAGCAACGAGGCTGCGTCGGCTGCCATCACAAGCGTCAGGCGACGCCGATCCATACCGACCCCGTGCCGTTGGCGCTCGGGACCCGTCCCCTGAAACTGCTCGGCCTTGGCCAGCCGCACCGGTTCCGCGGTAACAATGCCGCAGTGACCGGTCTGATGGAATTGCAGTGGGACCGCTACCGAGAAGTGGCGGGGATCAATCGACACGGCGAGCTGGAGGACCCGTTGGCCACCGGCGCGCAAGAAGTGGCGGCACTGATTGCGCAATTGCGCGATGGCCGCAAGTCGGAGAGAATTTCGGCGGCGCAGCGGCTTGCGATTTTTCGTGATCACGCCGCAGCGCCGGCATTGGCAGAACGCTTGGTGAACGATAGTCGTGAGGCCAGCGTTGCCGCCGCGTTGGCGCTGGCCGCGTGCGGCACGCGCGAATCTGTGCCGCCGCTACTCGATGCGCTGGCCGACCGAGATCCGCTGGTGGCGCAAGCTGCGGTTGTGGCCCTGGAGAACCTAACGGGGCATGCAGAGCCCTTCAACGCTTTTGTTGACACGGACGAACGGGAGCAGCAGGCAAATGCGTGGCGTCAGTGGTTCGCAAACACGAACTGGGACCAGATCGAACAAGAACTCGCCCAGCGGCTGGAAAGCCCCGACCGCGGCGTGATCCGCCGCGCCGCAGTAGCGTTGGGCCACACCGGCGGTGCTGCCGCGCGCGTGGCGTTGCGTCAGTATGTTACCAGCCATCGCGCGAACAACCCGTTCCCCGAGTGGAGAAAGGACGGGAAAAACCGCGGCGACGCCGCCCGGTTCAATTCTCTGGCGGACGTGAATCCCCGAACCCTGCAGGCAGCGACCCGGTCGCTCGGCTACTTGAAGGACACGGACGCCGCGCCGATGCTGGCCGAGACGATCGGCCAGAACAGCAATCCGGATACAGGCAACCTGTTTCTCGCGGAAGCCGCCATCGAAGCGCTGGGCCGAATCGGCACGCCCGAGGCGCAAGCCGCGCTGGTCGCCGCGTTTGCGGAACTGAAGGACTATCCCGACTACACGCTCTGGTACGGCGACCATCCTGCCTTGATGGCTTGCCACGCATCGCCGGTACACTACTTCATCGCAGAAGCGCTCGACACGCTAGGATCCACGCGGGCGTCAAGCATTCTGCCTCATTTGATTCGTTCCCTGCCGGTCGACCCCGACCGCGCATTGCTGCTGCCGAACGACGATTGCGAAACGCTGGTTGGTCGAGTCATCCGTCGCCATGGTGCCGAAGCCGCTGTGGTGGAGACCTGCTTGGCCATCTTGGGCGATCCCGAAGCGGTCCGGTCCAAGGAAATCGAAGAGGCCATTTCCACGGTGCACCGATGTTGGGGCGGACACCCAACGGCGGAAAACCGCGCCGCCCAGGTCTTGTCGCTGGTCTGCCGCGATCGAAAATACGAATCGCGCATCCGCGCTGCCTTCGATCGCTACCGCGCGAAGCCAACGGATATCCCGCGCGTATTCGACACAGGAATCCCGGTCGTTCTGGAGTTGCCGATCAAACACTGGGTATGTTTCTTCCTCGCACGCACACTGGGCAACCTGGCCGATCCGCAGTCGACGGATGCGTTGATCGCCGTCTTGGAATCGGAGCCGACCGAAGCTGCGACGGGCCACCCGGACCCACTTGGCCCGGGAGTCCTCTTCCTGCACAACGACTTGACTCCCTGCTGGCGAGCGGCCGTTGTCTGGGCACTCGGCCAAATCGCTGACCGCCGCGCGGTACCAGTCTTACTGAGCATCGTCACCGACCTGAACAACGCCCCCGACACACGTCACGCGGCCGCCGACGCGCTGGGCCTTATCGCAGACCCTGACAGCATCGAACGAATCCGAGAACTCGCTGCGCGCTACCCAGAGGTATCCACGCGCCGAACACTGTTGAAGGCATGCACTTACACAGGGGATATCAGACGTACCGCGACCGTTAGCGATCGACGAGGAATCCTCTCTGATCGACGGACGCCATAGCAAATTCGAAACAACGGACGAGTTTACTTCAAGAAGAAGGGCAGATATGTCAAGAGCCGGTCGAGAACCAGCGGAGGATGTGAAGCGAAGATTCGTCACGGCATGTCAGGAGGTGGGGCTGGACATTCAGAGCGCGAACATGATCCGCAATCGGGATGACGGCTCACGGTTGATTCTGGTCGGCGCGGTTCCGTCGGGATGGGCACACGATACGCCGATGCTGTCGTTGATGACGAACGTATCGTCCAGCGGCGATTGGACGAGAACCGTGGACGTACGTTGCGTGGCCACAGACGAAGATCCCGCAACCGCGCAGGCACCCTGGATGCAGGGACGCGGTGAGGTGCCCCTGGGCGAATTGATCGAGCAGTTGCGCGAAACACTCGCCGAGCGCGAGCAAGTCATGGCGGCGATCAAGGCGGGGCAGCGCGGACCGTTCGAGTTTCAGCGGTCGGTCTGGAAAATCGTCGACTTGTTTTCCGACATGGACTTCTGTACCGAATCCGACTAGCGGCGGCTATCGCTAACGGTGAGCAATGACACATCCGCACCGATTGCCGCGCCTTCGGAGCAGGCCGTCGCTGGCAAGCGAACACAAAATCGGGAGGGGCAGTCATGAAAAAAGTGACTCTGGTACTCTTTGCTCTGGCTTTGACAACTCCGATTCAGACGCACGCGGAGTCGCCTGGCATCCAGGCGCCGCGCAAAGCCGAAAACGACTGGACCGCGGCCATGAAACGGGTCCACGCGAAGTTCCGCGGCCAGGCGGGCACTTTCGCTCAGTTTGGTGACTCGATTACCGTGTCGCGTGCCTTCTGGTTCACCCTGCAGCACAACCGAAAGAATGCATCGCCGGAAATGGAGAGTGCATTCCAGATGGTGAAGGAGTACATGCTGGAAGACTGCTGGGATCGCAAAGGACCCGAGTATGGCAATCAGGGCCGCATGACAATCCGCTGGGCGCATCAGAATGTCGACACGTGGCTGGAGAAGCTCAACCCGGAGTTGGCCCTAATGATGTTCGGTACGAACGACTTGAACGGACTGGAGGTGGAGGAATACGCAACGAAGACTCGGCAGGTCGTCCGCAAATGTTTGGATAACGGGACGGTTGTGATTCTGAGTACGATCCCGCCGCGGCATGGCCGAGCCGAGAAGGCCGCCGAGTTCGCCGACGCGGTGCGTGAGATTGCTCGTGAGTTGAATGTCCCGCTGATCGACTATCACGCTGAAATCCTCAAACGCCGGCCCGATGACTGGGACGGAGCGTTGGAGAAGTTCAGCGAATACAAGGGCTATGACGTGCCGACTCTGGTCGCCCGCGATGGTGTCCATCCGTCGAATCCGAAGCAGTACACGGGCGACTACTCCGCAGAAGCGCTCCGGCACAACGGGTTCTCGCTCCGCAACTACGGGGCGTTGATCAAGTACGCTGAGGTTATCGACAAGGTTCTGAGTGAATAGACAGACGACTACTCTGGGTAGAGTTGCGTCGATAGGTAGCGTTCGCCCAGGTCGGGCAAGACAACCACGATCGTTTTGCCCGCGTTCTCTTCGCGACGTGCAACTTCCAGAGCCGCCCATGCCGCAGCGCCGCTGCTGATGCCGCACATCAGCCCTTCGTGTTTGGCAAGATGGCGAGCCGTGTCCATGGCGTCGTCGTCCTCCACGCAAACGACGTCGTCGATGATGTCCACGTTCAACACGTCGGGGATGAAGCCGGCTCCGATCCCTTGGATGGTGTGTTTGCCCGGCTGCAACGCCTCGCCGGCGCGCAATTGTGTGATCACCGGGCTCTTTGCCGGCTCGACAGCTATCATTTGCACATCCGGCTTGCGGGACTTCAACGCCTCGCCCACGCCCGTAATCGTGCCCCCGGTTCCCACACCCGACACAACGATGTCGACAGCGCCCGCCGTGTCTCGCCAAATCTCCTCGGCCGTGGTCTTGCGGTGGATCTCCGGATTGGCCGGGTTCTTGAATTGTTGGGGCATAAAGTAGTTGGAGTTCTGAGAGGCCAGCTCCTCGGCCCTCCGAATCGCTCCGGGCATTCCCTCGGCAGCAGGAGTCAGCACCAACTCCGCCCCCAACGCCTTGAGCATCCGCCGCCGCTCCAAGCTCATGCTTTCCGGCATGGTGACTTTCAGGCTGTAGCCGCGTGCGGCGCAAACGAAGGCCAAACCGATGCCCGTATTGCCGCTGGTAGGCTCGATGACGACCGTGTCGTCGTTGATCAGCCCGTCGCGTTCCGCCGCGTCGATCATCGCGCGGCCGATCCGATCCTTGACACTCCAGAGAGGATTGAGATTCTCCAGTTTACCGAAGACAGTCGCCACGCATCCTTCGCTGACGCGCCGCAGCCGTACCAAGGGCGTATTGCCAATTCGTTGCGTGATTTCGTCGTATGTCTGTCCCGAGGTCGCAGTAGTCATGGGGTACTCCCACGAAAGAGGATGTTTGTTGTTGATCCAGGGTACTAACCGATCCAGAATCAAATATATCACTAAGTTGATCGAAAATTGCATATTGAACTGAATCTCCCCGATTTTTCCTCGGCTGGTGTGACTTCTTGTGTGTGTTGCGATAAAACTTGGAGGTCGGAAGTACTTGGTGAGCCGGCGAAAGAACTTCAAGCAAGGAGCTTCTTCAATGAGAGAATTCGATCATATTGGCATCGTGACTGATGAATCGCACGAGGGTGAAAGCTGGGTGGAATTCAGTCGCGTGTGGGTCACCAACCCGAGGCTGCATCCTCAACGGATCGAGTACATACGGCCCGAGGTGATGCCGGAGGTTGATGCTGCGGAAGTCGGATTGTGGAAGCTCTGGAATCTGCCACACGTCGCCTACCGGGTGGACGACCTGGACGCGGCCATCGAAGGCGAGGATGTGATCTTTGGCCCCTTCGAACCCGACGATTTTGGACGCGTCGCGTTCGTCCACAAAGATGGAGTTGTTGTGGAGTTTATCGAATACACGAAACTGGATTCATGGTTCGGCCAAGAGACGCCGTGGCAACCGGCTGGGCCGTAGGGGCGACTCCCCGGCCGCGCTTTCTTCCCCGGCGCATATGTGCCGCTGCCGTCGGTCCTAATCGCCTCTTGCGCCGGCGTCCGAGATGGGTTGAATGGCCCGCGTCTGGTACCGTGCGATTTCCTCCTTGAGTTGTTTCATCAGACCGTGGAGGGATCGCAGGGTGAGTTCGCGAACATGGGCGTCCGTCGCCGGCTGCTGCTTCAGAGCGGCACATTGCTGCTCCAACTCTGTCAGCTTTCGCCGTGTTGTCTCCAACTGCCGCTTGTTCTGAATGCTCATAGCATCACCTCAACTACGCCTTTGGGAACGTCATCGCGATCAGTGGCGAAGAACCTCTGCACCAAGTAGTCAAAGGCGACCCGTTCTACCAACTGTATCTCCAGGAACGGTAACCCGGCAACCAGTTCTGCCTCCGCCTCCACATCCCCCGGAAACCCCGGCCCGCCCAGCAGGACGCAGTCGACATCGTTCGGTTCCACAACGTCCGTAACGAAGCTCCCGTTAACAACAATCCTCGCCACGCCCGCGCGCCGAGCGGCGTCCACGAGCCATCGCAGGGATTCCATTTGCGCACGACGCAACTCCGACTGCTGGGCAAACCGTAGGGCGATCTCCTCCAAATCGGCCTTGTGAATCCCGGGTGGCAAGTACCCATGCTCATCAAAGGCAGGAATCATCTGGTTCACAGTCTAAGGGCGACGACGCAGAACGGCTGAATCTGACGGTTAGAAACTGGCGACAGGAAGATAGCCCCATCCCGTTTCAATATCTCTCGTCATTATAGCAGAACGGCGACTGGCGCACGAGCGCAACGGTCGCAGTTGAGGAGGTCGAGAAGCTCCCTGCCACTTCATCGTATCGGGGCCGGTTTCCGCGGGTAGGCCATCTTCGTTCCGGCCGTCGGGATCCGCGACCTTGACTTTGCCATCAGAACTGGTAGGCACAGTCCCAACGCGAGGGCCGAGACTCCAATGCCGAGCATGATGCCCAACCAGATCAATGCTAACGTGCGGGTATTGGATGAGGGGCTCTTTCGGACGCCGGTCACGGACACTTGGTATGGCACGGTTGCCTTGTGGCCGGATGCGTACTGAGATGGCTCCACGGGCGCCCACGAGACATCGGTTCCCGACAAGTTGGCCGCCCGCTTGACCATTTCCAGGAATTCTACTCGATAACCGTTCCGGTCTTGGCCACGTGCGGTGCTGGCGATCTCGGCAACGGTATCAAAGTTGCTGTCGCCTTTGTATTGGGAATTGCGTAGTAGCATGCCGAACGAAGCAACCGCAGCGGCAAAGCGGAAGTCGTTCGATGCTTTTTCAAAGGTATCGCCGGAGTCGGGGACGGCAACCGCCAAGTCCGTGCCTTGCTCCGCGTCTGGCAGCTTGTACCGGAGGCTGACGGTCAGTAACTCGCCCGCGTCGGCAACCACAGATGCCTTGGGACGTTGCTGGTACTTCAGCTCGTCGACGTCCCGCGGTATCAGGTCCGTCTCCTGGCCAACAAGCATTGCCTCGTACAGCGCCGTGACCGTGTGTCCTGCGCCGATCTCGCCGGCGTCTTTGGTGTCGTCCCTGAAATCCCGATCGGCCAATTTGCGGTTTTCGTAGCCGATCAGGCGATAGGCCGCTACGCGGGTTGGGTTGAACTCGACCTGGATCTTCACGTCTTTGGCGATCGTGACCAGCGTACCGCTGAGTTGCTCGACCAGCACTTTGTAGGCTTCGGCCTCGGTGTCGATAAATGCGTAGTTGCCGTTCGCCTTATTCGAAATCTCCTCCAACATCGCGTCGTTGTGGTTACCGATGCCAAAGCCGAGGATACTGAGAAAGATACCGTCCTTGGCCTGTTTTTCGGCCAGCCGCACCAGTTCGGAAGTGCTGGTGACCCCGACGTTGAAATCGCCGTCGCTACAGAGGATTACCCGATTCACTCCGCCATTGATGAAGTTGTCCCGCGCCGTTTTGTAGGCCAATCGAATACCCTCGCCACCATTAGTCGAGCCGCCGGCGTGGAGTTTTTCGATTGCCGTGAGTATCGTGTGCTTCTTCGTCGCCGGTGTCGTTGGCAGGACCAGGCCAGCAGCGCCGGCGTAAACCGCGATGGCCACCTGGTCGTTCTCGCCAAGCCGTTCGACGAGCAAACGCATCCCGTGTTTGACCAGCGGCAGCTTCTTCGGCGAGTTCATCGAACCGGATACGTCCAGCAGAAACACCAAATTGCTCGCCGGTCGCTGTTTGTCCAGCTCTTTGCCCTTGATTCCGACTCGCACCAGGCGGTGCCTGTCGCGCCACGGGCAGGCCGCCGTTTCGACGTGAACGGCAAATGGATGCTCGTCGGTCGGTGGTGTGTAGTCGTAATGGAAGTAGTTGACGAGTTCTTCGATACGCACTGCATCCGCTGGCGGCAATTGATTGTGCTGCATCAAGAACATGCGCGTCTTGGAATACGAAGCCGTATCGACATCCACGGAGAAGGTAGACAGCGGCTTGTCGCTCACTGCCAAGAACGGATTCTCGACGATGTGATCGAACCGATCGCCTCCTTGCCCTGGGCCAACGCCCAATTCATCCCGCGTCATTCCCGTTGGTTCTGCCGCAGCCATATCGGCGTACTCAGCATAGTCGGACGACGAAGTACTCGGTGAGGTCGCATATGGCGCGTCGCCGGTGCCACAGCCGTTCACAATACACACCGCGCAGACAACAAACGCCAAGGAAACGTATTTGCGCACCATTTCTGCACTCCTACTCTGACTCAGGTATGTCACAACGTGAGATGTATTTGTTCCTCGTTTAACCCGAAGCCGGAGGCGATGGCGGGCGCCGCGTGTGGACGATCCACCTCACTTCCCGCCATCGCCTCCGGCTTCGGGTTAAACGAAAGCACTTTACACCGGCGACACCATGGTTGTGCGTCTCAATGGACATGATCCGTCGAATGGCCAAGATATTCCCGAGAACCGTTCTTTGTGAATAACCACGTGGACGATTACACTACGGTCATGCTTGGTAACCGCCACACGATCGTGCTTGTCGCCATAGCAGCATCGCTCACAGGGCTAGCGTGTCTTCTGCTGTGGAACGACGAGGGTCAACAGCAACTGATGCGCAATACGGCCGCGCTGGCTGCGCTCGCGTGCGCGATCAGTCTGCCTGTAGGGACGTTGCTGGCTTTCTTGTTGGTCCGCACTGACGTGCCGGGGCGACGGGCGGCGCTGGTGTTGATGGCCGCCATGCTGCTTCTGCCTCTCTACTTGCAGGCATCGGCGTGGCACGCCGGTTTTATCCTGGCTGGTGGTTCGGTCACTTCGCCATTGCTGACCGGTTTGCCGGCGGCGGCTTGGATTCATGCAATGGCGTCCATTCCATGGGTGGTACTGATTGTCGGCGTGGGCATTCGCTACGTGGAACCGGAACTGGAGGAGGATGCGTTGCTGGCCGGCTCGACGCTGCAGGTCTTCCTGCGCGTCACCGCCCCCAGGATGATCGCGGCGATGGGAGTGGCTGCATTGTGGGTTCTGTTGAGCACGGCCAGCGAAATGACCGTCACGGACTTGTATCGCGTAAGAACGTACGCTGAGGTGATCTACACGGGATTCGCTCTGGGCGACGATTTGTGTTCTGCTTGGCTTACCGCCGCACCAGGCATCGCGGCCGGAGCATCGCTGGTTGTTTTCACGTTCGTCGTGGCCTCGACGGCGGCCCCGTCCCTTCAGGCTGCGTCCCGTCCGCCCTGGACGTTTCGACTGGGCATCTGGCGATGGCCGGCGCTCTTGTTCGCACTTGCCGTCGTTATCGGAACCGTCGCGATTCCCGTTGGAAACCTAGTGTACAAGGCGGGCGAGACGATGCGGCCGGTGGATGGTGTGATCGTGTCGCAGTGGTCGGCCACCAAGTTCGCCGAAGTGCTCGCGCCGATCTTGCGCGACCACGGCGAGGAATTTGGCTGGACGGTCCTCATCAGCAGTCTTGCCGCCACGGCCGCATTGACGCTGTCCGCGCCGTTGGCATGGTTGGCTCGGCGCGGCGGACGACGATCCATGCCGGCGCTGGCAACGGCCGCCGTGTGCCTGGTGACGCCGGGACCGCTCGTGGGATTGGGCGTGATATGGTTGCTGGACCGTAACCTCCCGCTGGCGATTTGGTTGTACGATCGGACCGTTTTGGCTCCGGTGTTGGCGATGCTGGTGCGAATCTTGCCGATTGCGATTCTGCTATGCTGGTACGCCCTACGAAGCGTTTCCGACGACGTCCTGGACAGTGCCGCCACGGAAGGTGCGGGACCATGTCGGAGATTCTGGTTAATCGCCGCGCCTCAACGTCTGTCGGCAATCGGCGCAGCGTGGCTGGCGGCGTTTGTCGTCGCCACCGGAGATTTGGCGTGCAGTATTCTCGTGGTGCCGCCTGGAGTGACCACCGTACCGATCAAAGTCTTCGGGCTGATTCACTATGGCGTGGACGATCAGGTAGCGGGAATCTGCCTAACGTCGCTTGTCGGCTTCGTGATCACGGCAGGTACAGCGCTATGGCTGTTTCGAAGATCTCCCTTGCAACAAAACACCCAGCATAGTCTATACTAACGGTATGAACCTACGATTTGTCTTCGTTGCGTGCCTGTTGGTTTCTCTGCCCCGTGTCGCGGTCGCGTTGGACTACGTGTCCTTGACACGCGACGGAAAACCGATCCACCTGGCAGGGAAAGTGCTGACGGAAGCCCAGGATGGCGGCCTGCTACTGCAGGACCGAGAGGGGATCCAGTGGGCTGTCCGGGCAGAGGAGCTAGTGAAACGAACGCAGGACGAGACGGTCTACCAGCCCATGCAGCAGAAAGAACTCCAGGCCAAGCTGGCCCAGGAGATGCCGGGCTTCCGCATCCACACGACGGCGCACTACTTGATCTGCTACAACACGTCGCTCGCCTACGCCCAGTGGTGTGGCGCCCTGTACGAGCGGCTCTGTTGGTCGTTTCAGAACTACTGGAAAAAGCGCGGGTTCGAACTTCGTGACCCCGAGATCCCGTTGGTGGCTTTAGTCTTCGATACCAAGGCCAACTACGAACGCTACGCGCGAGCCGAATTGGGCGACGCCGTGGCGAGCATCGTCGGGTACTACAGTCGGCGCACGAATCGCGTGACCATGTTTGACCTGACCAAAATGAACGGTCTGCAAGGTGTCGGCGGTCGCATTGGCAATACGGCCCAGATCAACTGGCTTCTGATGCAGCCCGGTGCGGAACGGATGGTGGCTACGATCATTCACGAGGCCACGCATCAACTGGCCCACAATTGCGGGATGCACGGGCGGTACGCAGACATACCGCTGTGGGTTAGCGAGGGGTTGGCCGTGTACTTCGAGACCCCCGACCTGCGCAGCAAGAGGGGATGGCGAAACATCGGCGGCGTAAACCGCAGTCGGCTGGACCGGTTTCGCCGGTATCTCCCGACGCGACAGCCGAATTCACTGGAGACCCTCATCGCGGACGACAAACGCTTCAAAAACCTGGACACCGGAATAGACGCTTATGCCGAGGCCTGGTCACTGAACCACTTTCTGATCCACCGTCGATGCGAGCAGTACGTCAAGTACTTGACGGCATTGTCTCAGAAAGGACCACTTCTGTACGACACGCCGGAGGAACGCGTGCAGGCATTTACGGATGCCTTCGGCGCGAATCCTGCGGAACTGGACGCCGATTTCCTCCGTTACATGAAGACGGTTCGCTAACACGCAGCTTGCCTTCTCATGCCGTCCCGCATTATCATGTTTGGGTTGCAGGACGGCACCGATCCGAACATTCCCACCTGCTTTTGGCCCCTCCCATCCACAAGGAGATAACCATGACGGACAAAAGGAAAACAGACGCATCCTTCGATTCTTCTCGCCGGTCCTTTCTGAGAGGCTCGACAGCCGCCGTGGTTGGTGGTTCGCTCGCGGCCACATTGGGCTCCGCTCGCATGGCGCACGCTGCCAGCGACGACACACTCAGAGTAGGGTTGATTGGTTGCGGAGGCCGAGGCAGCGGAGCCGCCAAGAACGCCATGCGTGCCGACGACAATGTGAAACTGGTCGCCATGGCCGAGGTGTTCAGCGACCGACTTGAAAGCAGCCGGAAGATGCTCAAACGCGGTTTGGGCGATCAATACGCAGTGGACGACGATCATGTGTTCACGGGCTTCGACTGCTACAAAGGGCTGATCGACTCGGACGTGGACGTTGTTATTCTTGCCACCCCACCGCATTTTCGCCCAGTGCAACTTCGTTATGCCATCGAAAAAGGCAAGCACGTGTTCTGCGAGAAACCGGTGGCTGTAGATGGTCCCGGTGTGCGGAGTGTTTTGGAGACGACCGAGCTCGCCAAGGAGAAGGACTTGAGCATCGTTTCCGGCTTGTGCTGGCGTTACGATTCTGGCGTGCGCGAGACCATGAAACGCATCAAGGACGGGGCCATCGGCGACATTGTTGCGGTTCAGGAGAACTACCTGGCCGGTACCTTGTGGCATCGTGGCCGCAAACCGGAATGGAGCGAGATGGAGTACCAGATGCGCAACTGGTACTATTTCACTTGGCTCTCCGGCGACCACAACGTCGAGCAGCATGTGCACAGTCTGGACAAAGCACTTTGGTTGGCCGATGACAGGCCACCGTTGAAGTGCACGGGTTTGGGCGGTCGGCAAGTCCGCCGGGAAGAGCAATGGGGGCATATCTACGACCATTTCGCCGTGTGCTACGAATGGGAAGGTGGACCGAAAACCTTCGCATACACTCGGCAAATGAAGGGCTGCAAGAATAATGTCGAAGACTATGTCTTGGGCAGCAAAGGAAAAGCCCTTGTGCTGGCGAACACCGTCGAACCCGAAAGTGGCGAGTCGTGGAAGTACGATGGCCCCAAACCGAGCATGTACGACGTGGAGCACCAAGAGTTGTTTGCGGGCATCCGCTCGGGGAACCACATTAATAACGGCGTCTACATGTCGTACAGCACCTTGCTGGCTATCATGGGACGCATGGCATGCTATACGGGCGAGGAGATCACGTGGGATCAGGCGTTGAACTCGCAAGAAGACCTGACGCCCGAAAGCTACGAATGGGGCGACGTGAAGATACCCGAGGTCGCTATGCCGGGTGTAACAAAGTTCGTGTAGGCGTCCGGCGTCTGCGTCCACTCAATTAGACCGTCATCATACCTGATAAAGGGAACGCCCTATGGAATGCAATCAGACTCGCAATGCGAAAAACTGCAATTGCAGCTATGACCCATGCGATCGCAAAGGGCTGTGCTGCGAGTGTCTTGGATATCACCTGAAGAACCGGCAGCTACCGGGCTGCTGCTTTCCCGACGATGCGGAAAGGACATACGACCGATCGTTCGATCACTTCGCGCGTCTGGTAACGGATGGGAAAATGTAACGCAGTTCGCAGGAATGGTATTGCCGGGGTGGCTGGGGTCAGCGGCCTCCCGCCACGTTGAGCTGGACGCAATAGAATCCTTGTCTGGCCGTGATGTACAGCGTCTTGCCATCGGGGCCGCCGAACGTGCAATTGGCCGGCCCTTCGGGCGTGGCGATTTTGGCCAGCACTTTGCCTTGCGGGTCCCAGATCCAGATGTGACCTTGGCCTGCGCAGTAGATGTTGCCGCGTTGGTCGATGGTCATACCGTCGCCGCCGCCCGGAGCGTCCAGGTCCATTTCGGCGACCTTGCGACCGCCCGCCAGCGTCCCGTCCGGTTGCACGTCGTAGGCCCAGATCGTTTTTGCACCGTTGTCGGCCACATACAGAGTCCGGTTGTCCAGCGAGAGAATCAGACCGTTGGGACGCACCAAATCGTCGATCACTCGCGCCAGCTTGTCTCGGCGCGGCAGGAAGTAGACGCCCTCCACCTCCATCTCCATGTCGTCCCGGTTGCCGTACCGCGGATCGGTGAAGTAGATTCCGCCTTTGCCGTCCATCACCAAGTCGTTCGGGCTGTTCAACCGCTTGCCTTCGTAGTCCTCCGCGAGCACCGTAATCTCGTCGTCGAATTGGCGCGTCAACCGGCGGGCGCCGCCTTCGCACGCGTAAAGTGCACCGCTTGGAGCAAAGATCAATCCATTTGCCTTGCCCGATTCCTCGCGGAAAACGGTGACCTCCCCACTCTCGGGATCGAAGATGTTGATGTGTTCGTTGGGGATATCCGAGAAATATATCTTGCCGTCAGGCCCTTGGGCGGGTCCTTCGGTAAAGCGAAAACCATCGGCCAGCTTCTTCACTTCGGCGCCCTCGGGCACAACCGGCGTATCGGCCGTTGACTCGTCGGCCGGCTCGACGTCATCCGCCGTGCGGTCGGCTTCCGATTCCAGCAGTTCGATCGACTTGAACTCGACATCCATTTCCTGGCCGCCGTGCAGTTGCAGGCCAAAGAAGCCTTCAAGGCGTCCCGGGTCGTTCGCCAAGTCGGCTGTTTTCGTGCCATTCACCTGAACGACGATCCGGCGCCCGTGGGCAGAAACCGTCATTTCGTTCCACTCGCCCGGTTTGAAGCAACGTTTAACCAACTCCGCGCTCGGCTGGGCTACCCACGCTCGGCCGCCCGTCTCGTACAAGCCGCCCGCATCGTTGGCCGCGTCGATTTCTGCTTGAAATCCGTGGACTGCAACCGGTCCGTCCACACGATCGACGCGGAAATAGAAACCGCTGTTGCCCCGATTGGCACGGTACACGATACGGGCCGTGAAATCGCGAAATTGCTCGTTGCTGAGCAGCATGCCGTGACGGCCCTCCGACGCCGGACTGGTTCCGCGGATCACACCGTCGTCGACCGTCCATTGGCCACCGGGCAAGGCAGCCCAGCCGTCCAGTGACTTGCCGTCGAACAGCGGCTTCCATGTGCTGGTGCCCAGATCCTTGATGCGGATATTGCGCCAGCGGACCCACACCGGATCCTCGCGATCGCCCACGCCGTGAACCTGCAGCGCGATGAAGCCCGTTTGGGTCATCGAGTCGACCAGGTCCGCTGCCGGTACGCCGTTCAGCCACGTTTTGATCGAATCGCCGATGGCCTGGATGCGAAAGTGGTTCCACTGGTTCTGCTTGAAGGCGTAACGTGCCGCTGCATTCTGCTCCAACGAATTCAACCACCCGCGGCGGCTTTCGTCGTAAATGCCGCCAGACCAACCGCGATCCGAGGCGTCGATCTCGACCTGGTAGCCATGTACGCGTCCATTTCTGTAATCGGGAAGACTGTGGCTGCGAATCTGGATTCCCGAGTTCAGCTCGGGATGGACCTTGAATTCCAACTCCAGGATGAAGTCCCCGTACATCTTCTCGGTGCGCAGGAAACTGTTAGATGTATTGGGAACCGACGTGCCGACAATCTCGCCATCTTCGACCGTGTACTTGGCTTCGCCGCCCAGTTGTTTCCAACCGTCCAGGCTCTTGCCGTCGAAGAGGCAAATCCAACCATCCTCGGCTTCAGCCGCTTGTGTGTTCGCATTTACAGGAACGCAAATTGCGACAATGACGAACGCCAATGTGATGAATCGAGTCATGGCATTTTTTTCTCCTGTCACCGAGGTCCAATAGTGATCTTTGATGCGCGGGTCACTTGTTTAACCCGTAGCCGGAGGCGCTGGCGTCCAGCGGCATGGACGTGACAAACGCCAGCGCCTCCGGCTACGGGTTAAACGAGGAGCGGCTAACGCGGGTTCGCGCGTGTCCCTTAGTTTAGACAAGCGAGGCACAGAAATGTAGCGGTTCGAGCGCGTCCAAGGAAAAGGTTTCAGTCGTCAAACGGACTTGTCGGCTTTTCCTCTCGCGATGCCAACTCCGGATGCAACTCCAATTCGTCTTGGCGCACCCGCTCGGGTTCCTCTTGCCGGACCTCTTCCACCTCTTTCGCAGCAACGATCAGGTTGACAAAGAAGATCACGGCCGCGCCGAGCAAAACCAGGATCGGTGCAACCGGCGTGGCCCAGATGTCGTCGGCACCCGTCTCGATCAATGTCCACATCCAGTTCGGGATCTGGAGCAACGTGTAATCGTCGAAGTCGTCAAAACCATACAGCCAGGCCTGCAGAAACGTGGGCAGCGCAGCACCGAGGAATAACAGGACCGCGTGCACGAGAAACGGCAGCAGGAGACCAAAGTACAGGTGGCGGCGGACCCAAAGGACCAGCAACCGGCCCACGCCCAGATACGCTGCGACGTATGCACAGAGCAGCAGCGTGAACGTGAAGAACGCCGGTTGGTCCGGAGCGCAGCGATCGCCCTTCCAATCCGCGATAAGGCCCGCCGCGTTGGCTAGTAGCGCGAGTGCCGCCAGATTGACTACAGCGAAGATGTAGCCGGTGCCGGACCCGGGGTTGAACCATGTTAGAAACGCTCGGCCCATGTAACTCTGCGGCAACCGACGTTTGACGCGTGGTGACAACTGGGCCAACTCGCCCGTCATCAACGCGCCCATCAACATCCAGTGAATACCCGAGCACGACATAAGAAAGAACGGGATTTCGTCCCAGCGGAACTTCAGCCAGTAGTACATCACCCAGCCCGTGAACAGAACCTGTTGCACGAGCATGACTACACGCAGCTTGGTCGATCGGTTGTCGCTGGCAAAGCTCAGTTGGGCCCCAGCCGCCATTAGAAACAGAACAAAGTACGCAACGTACCCGGTCACGAACGCTAATTGGCCAATCCAAAACTCGCTCTCGTCGTAAGGAGCCGAATCCGCTTCGGTTACGAGCGCGATGGCCAGTGCGCACCACCCAATCGTTGCCGCCACAAGCCCGAGCAGCAGCGCAACCGATAGCAGAATCTGCAGGTGCCGGATGTGCGTGATCGTGGCGACCAGCAAGCCAAATACGGACAAAATCAGCGACGCCAGGAACGTGTAGAACAGCAGCAGCATGATCGTGACGATATCGATGCCGCGCAACAAATACGTGAAAGCGATACACGGCGATAGGGCCGAGTAGTAGACGATCATCTGCAACACGGCGCTGCCGAGTTTGCCCGACACGATCTGACGCGACGACAGGGTTGTGATCGACAGCAGGTCGAATGTGCCGTCCTCACGCTCGGACGCCAGGGACCGGTAGGCCGCAAACGGCACGATCAGTAGCAGGGGGACTGTCAGTATGATCGAGTACCCCACTAGCAAGAACGGACCGCTTGGCGCGTAGTAAACGTTGCGCCCCAATATCGCAACGGCCATCAGCGACCATCCCCAGCCGCATATCAGCAGCAGGATGAAGGTGATCAGGAACTGCTTGCTTTTGAGCGACTGTCTCGCCTCCTTGACGAGGATCGGATTCAGTTTCTCGCCACAGCGCTCGATCCACCGGTCGACACGGTCCCAGACGTTGCCCTTGACGGCAAATGGTGAATCCGATTCGTGGCTGACGACGCTCATGTTCAGAATGACCAATAACCAATAACGAATGACCAGTGACTGACTCTACTGTACCACCCCTCGAGTCACGTGCAGGAATATGTCCTCCAACGACTTCTCGTGGCTACCGAATTCGGCGATGCGAAATCCGGCCGTGACCATTTCTTTCAGGAAATCGGCCTGTTCTTCGCGTCCGCCTTCGTGAGTGAAACGCACTAGTTCGCCGTCGACCAGTATGTCTTGCACATCGTCGCGTTCGGCGAGCCAGTTCTTCAATGCGGTCCCGCCACCGAGGACACGTACCTCGACTTCGCTGAGCTGCGTTTGCCCCCTCTGAATCTCCTCGACCGTGCCTGTGGCCAGAAGATGCCCCTGTTCGATTATGCCGACACGATCGCAGATCTCGGCCAACTCGGTCAGGATGTGCGAACTGACCAGGATCGTCTTGCCGTCGGCGGCCATCTGGCGAATCATCTCGCGCAACTCGATGCGGGCACGTGGATCCAGACCGGCAGCCGGTTCGTCCAGGACCAATACGCTGGGATCATGAATCATCGCTCGTCCCAGGCAAAGTCGCTGCTTCATGCCTTTCGACAGACCGCGAATCGGCTTTTCTGCCAACACGTCCAGTCCGGTGAAACTCATCGTGTATTGCAGTGCCCGATGACGCTCCCGACCGATCAGCCCGTAGGCCCGAGCAAAGAAATCCAGGTACTCGTTGCAGTTGATATTTGGATAAGTTCCGAAGTAGTCGGGCATAAAGCCCAAACGACGGCGCACCCGATCCGGGTCGTTCACCACGGAGAAGCCATCGACCATCGCATCGCCATACGTGGGCAGGTCCAACGTGGCCAGAATCCGCATGCTGGTCGTCTTGCCCGCGCCGTTCGGGCCGATGTATCCGAACACTTCGCCCTTGGGCACATCAAACGACACATCATCAACGGCCCGCGTGCCACCGAAGTATCGGTGCAGGCGGTGGAGTTCGATCATCGGTTGTGTCGATGGCGTCGCGGTGATCACTGGAAGTTGGGGTGTCGGGTGCCGGGTGCCGGGGGTCAGGGGTCAGGTGTTGGGTGTCAGGTGTCGGGTGTCGGGTGTGAAATGCCCTCTTCTCCCTCTCTTCCCCTCTTCCCGGACACCTGAAACCCGACACCCGAACCCCTCTCCCTACCATCTCCCGGAAACTACGTGAAAACTTGCCTCTTCTTGCGACGCTTGGTAGCCAAGCGGCGATTCGGCTGACGTTCGCGTGATGGCTACGTAGGTTCGCGGCTTCATATTCTTAACGTCTGTGTAGATCGCGTTCTGAACGTTCCGTTCCAAGACGCCCTGATCAAAGCCAGGGGGTCGCAAACTCTGGTCTACGTCCGTCCACCACATGCGGCCAAAGCCAAACGAGCTTCTGTAGTACCTGGGGTCGAATCCCTCGGGCACCGCGGGGCGATTCACGTCGTAGGCAACGCGCAGCCGCTTTGCCGCTTCGGATGGTTCGATCTGCTGGGGCTGGACTCTCTTGCCCGTTTCGATGTTTTCCGCCCAGTAGTACTGGCCGGCCGAATCGCAGATTACCAGTTTGGCGATATCCGCCTCCAAGTTGTTGGTCACACGCGGTGCGGTTTCTTGGCCATCCGGTTCTAGGATGCTCAGACCCCGGCGGCTCTTGTGCGACTGGACGACCATAAACTGCGCCGTGGAACGTGCGCCGAGATAGCCGGACGTCAATCGTTGGTCCTCGTCCCAGACCAGCCAGCGGTTGGAATTGCGTCGATGACGCCGCTCGGCCGGATGGTGCTCGACGGTGTAGAAAGCCGCGTCGGGCGGAAACCTCAATCCGCTCGACGGCGAGAGGCCCGCGTAGTAGTTCTGCCGGGACCAGGAGACTGCGCGCCCCGTGGTTTGGTCGATTTGGGCATAGCTGCGAAGTCGAGCACGCACGCCCAATCCGTCGGTGATCAAAGCGTAGTTCAGCAGCGAGAAGGTAATCAACCCGGCCCCGATTGGCACGGTGACCAGCAGCAAGTAGAGCCGTTTCTTCTTGCGCAGCAAGAAGTAGTTCACCGGCCCGATCACCACGACGAACAGCGAGATCAGCACCAGGTACGAGTTGACTGGTGCGCGGCCCACGCCCGGAATCATCAGATTCCAGTAGTCGCTGTTTTCTCGATGCAGGGACATGCCATGCCGCCGATACCACATCCAGTTACCGTTGCCGATTTCGTTCAGCAGCCAGGCGATTCCGTATGACCCCGGCGAGAACGGTTCATTCGTCCGTAGCGCGAACACGCGTCCCAGATCGACGTCGCGCGAAACGAAAGGCGTCTCGTCGGGTTTCGGGGTTATTTGAGACTGTCCAGCGGCAAGAAGAACATCCAACAGCGACGACTGATCAATTCCCCTGTTTCGCTGCATAGTCTGATAAAGGCCGTCGAGTTCACGGATCTCTTCGCTGGCATTATTCTCGTTCGGGAGCGACCAGCCGCGCCACTCGTTTGTGTCATCCTCGGAGTTGGGCATCGGTGGAAGGTCCAGCAGTTCCTCCAGTTCCAGCAAGTGTTGGGAATCAAGTGGCATGTCGTATACGCAGAGTGTCGGACCTGTCGCAACCCAATCGCGAATCGCCTGCCATCTGTCAGGATTCTCGTTCACCAGCAACTTCAGGTCGTCAAACGTCACGAAGATCAGATCGAAGCACGTGTAGTCGATCCATTTCCTCGGCAATTCGCCGGGCGGCAGCATTTCCACCTTGGCTATGCGGTCGATGGTCTGAAGAGTGAATTCGTCGGTCGTCTCCGATTTGAGTTGAAGGAAAGAAAGATCGTTGTTGTTGTTGGGGTCGGGATACAAAGCAGCCAGGCAGCGGATGTCGGGCAGGTGGTTGACGTCCGACACGCCCAAGCTCTCTGGTGAAGACAACTGCGGCATCGACATTCGGCGACGACGCTCGGCGTCTGGCGGTGCGTCGGAATCGACGATCAGGATTGCGGGTGTCGCTTCGCTCCAACTCCACCAGTTCCATTGGTTGCGCCCCGAAAGGCTAGCCTCGGCAGTCAGATCCTTAAGCTCCTCGCCGTCCTCGTAGACTTCGACGCGGATGGCTCCCCACTGGTCGCTCTGTGGGATGGATACGGTCTGTTCGACCTGCCTTACCGTCTCGGGTATCTCGATAAAGAAACTCACCGACGGCGCCGTGTCTCCCCAACGCCACGAGCGCGGACTCAGTTCGACGCGAATCGAGCGATCGGGGCTGTTAGGACCGGCGAACAGATTCGTTGCTGTGACGCGGACCGGTCGATAGCCGTTCGCGTCGATCCAGCGAGTGTCGATATCCAGCCTCAGACCGTTCTTCGGCTTCACGCCCATAGGAAGATTGATCACGCCCCCCGATCCGGCCCGCGCGGCATCGGCCAGAAGCAGTTGCATGCACATCAGCAGGATCGCAGCCTTGGCTAATCGCATGTCCTGTTTCTCCAGATCCGCCTGTAGGATGGCCTTCCAAGGCCGTCAAAACTCCGGTCGGCCTTGGAAGGCCAACCTACAAAATAAAGGCTGAGCACTATTCCGGCCCCTTATTCCGGTTCTTGCGGAGGGATTATCTGCGGCGGCGGTTCTGCGGTCGCAAACGGCGTTCCCCCGGCGGGTCGCTGACGGGCCAGGCCAAACAACGTCGCCAGAATGTAGGCAACGCCGAAGAACGCTCCGTAGCACGCGAAGGCCACTGCCAAACTTACCGCTGCGATTGAAATTGCCGCTGCCCACACCTTGTTTTGGAGTTCAACGTTGGGGTTGAGCGCAATGGCCACGATCCAGAAGAAGACCCCGCATATCGCGGTAATCACGAGTAGCCGTCGGACGGTGTATCGTGGGATAAGCATAGAAGTGATTGTTGCAGAGCTTCCGCTGATTGCAAGACAGAGAGATCGCCGCACGGACCGAAGGCGGGGCCCGCGACGTCTCACGGACCCCGACAGTGTTTTCGCTCGACTGCAGGCAATCTTGGCCGAAACCTGCCCCACAAACAGATTGCCAGCGAGAGCGGCCTCACCGCAACGGCAGCTCGACCAGGCGCGCATCTTCGGAATTCGGAACCGAAGACTCCGCCAGGGCTTTCTCGTATTCAGCTCGTTCTCGCTCGCATTGCCGGGCAATCTTGCCCGCCAGATCCTCGCCGTCCAGCAGTTGTTCGAGCATGTCGGGAAGTTGCTGCGCCAATTCCGGGTTGGCACCCACCTCGTAAACCTGCACCATGCCTCGCGCGTCCAGCACTATCGTTGTCGGCGCGTAAGGTATGGCAAACACGTCTCGGCCGAACGCCTCCAAATCCCGCACTACGGGAAAAACGAGCTTCCACTGCTCTCGAAGTCGCTCCAAGTGCTGGTTGCCCACCTCGGTGGGTTCCGTGCAAACGGCATGGAACGAGACTCGCGATTCATCCGCGAACTTGGCGTACGCCGATGTGACTTGCTCCAGGCCCAGTTGCGAAGCGGGGTGATCATTGAACCACACCAGCACAGTTACCTTGCCCAGTAAGGAATCTCGTGCGACTGCTTCGCCGTTCAGGTCGGTGAAATGGAAATCGTCGGGTACCTGGCCGAGCATCTCTGTGGGAAGCGATTGAGGCGGCACGACGAACCGTCGCACAATCTTTGCCTCGGCAGGCATTTCGAAGCAGAATGCGTCGTCGTTGATCGATTCGTCGATCCGCGCGTCGCGGAATTCGGCCGTGAGCGTTACGTCGGTGCAATCGACGTTCTTGGCCATCTGCTTGGCCAGTTCGGCAGTCGGATATTCCAGGCGGCGGACAAGGTGCGACTGGCAGTCGATCCAGAACACCAGGGCGCCCGTATCCAGCGTAATCTTCACTCGATGGCACGGACGTTGTCTGATTTCCTTCTTGCCGAGCAGTTCCCGCGTCACCCCCGGCTCGAAAACGCTCCGCAGCGGTTTTTCTTCGAGAAGCAGTTCCAAGGACGCGGGCGGCCCTCCCATGCCACCGGCCATGACGTTCAGGATCATGGGGTCCTCGTACAGGTCGTCGAGCGTGAGCAATCGGGGCGCCGGTCGCGACACGACCTGTCCGTCGAAATCCTCCGTCGACGCATCGGCAATAGCGGCGTGCATCTGTCGGCCATCACTGGTCAGCGTCAACTGGTACGCCCGCACGTGCAGTTTGTTCGGACGAGCGAACGTGACCGCTAGCTTGCCCTCGTCTTGTACCCAGTGCCCGTCCAGCTTGTACCTCAGTCGGACAACGCCGCGATCGGTATAGGAGGAGGCTTGTTCGTACGTTCTGATCATCTCCTCCAGTATCTCGTCCGCCGACACTTCCGCCGGAATGGGCTCGTCACTTGGGCCCGGATCTTGTGTGCAACCTATGCAGCCACAGACTGCAAGGGCAACGAAAAGGCCGAGCGACCGCCGGTACGACAGGTCTAATACCCAAGGAACTGGGCGTTTTCTAAGGGGGCGAGGCAGCACAGCCAACTCCTTGATGAAGTGAACACGAGACGCTTGTTCGAGCATTATCGTCCGTTGCGCGGCCGAATCTTCAGGGGGAAGGGCCGCCAGCATGCAGTGCCGCCTTGACCAACGGCACCGTCCCGCCGACAATCGGACTTTCGTCCACGTTTCCCCGCAAGCCGGCGTGCGCCCGCAGCCAAATTGTTTAACCCCGAGCCGGAAGGCGACGGTCGTGCCGCATCGAGCCGTTCACAACAACCGTCGCCTTCCGGCTCGGGGTTAAACAAAGATGAGCGACACACGGCCCGAGACTGAATGAGCGAAATGTCAGAACAGAACACATCGGCGGCAGCGAACGTCCCAAACGAATTGGGGCGATTTGGCCTGTTTGGCGGTCGGTACGTCCCGGAGACCCTGACTCGTGCCCTGGACGAGTTGGCCGTCGAATATGACAAGGCCCGCCAGGACCCCGGCTTTCAAGCACAGTTGGACGAGTTACTGCGCGATTTTGTCGGACGGCCGTCGCCGCTGTACCACGCGAAGCGACTGAGCGAACAATGCGGTGGCGCTCAGATCTGGCTGAAACGCGAGGATGTGAACCACACGGGCGCCCACAAGATCAATAACACGCTCGGGCAGGCGCTGCTCACGTTACGGATGAAAAAGGCTCGCGTGATCGCGGAAACGGGCGCAGGGCAACACGGCGTGGCGACGGCCACGGCATGCGCCCATTTCGGACTTTCCTGTGTGGTGTACATGGGCGAAGAGGACATTCGTCGCCAGGCGCCAAACGTGTTCAACATGAGGCTGTTGGGTGCCGAGGTGCGATCGGTAACCAGCGGTTCGCGAACCCTGCGTGACGCCATCAACGAAGCCATGCGGGACTGGATGTCCAGTGTGGAAACGACACATTACATCCTGGGCTCAGTCGTCGGGCCGCACCCATTTCCGCGAATCGTGCGCGATTTCCAGTCGGTCATCGGTTGCGAAGCTCGGCAACAGTCCCTGGAACGCTTCGAACGATTACCCGACTTGATCGTCGCCTGCGTCGGCGGCGGCAGCAACGCGGCCGGCATGTTTTACCGCTTTATCGAAGACGCTGAAGTGGAACTCGTCGGGGTGGAAGCCGGCGGGCGCAGCGATAGCCCTGGGGACCACGCCGCAACGCTCAGCTACGGCCATCCTGGCGTGTTGCACGGAAGCTTCAGCTACGTGATGCAGGACGAGGACGGCCAGACGTGCGACGTGCATTCCATTTCGGCCGGGTTGGACTATCCGGGCGTCGGGCCGGAACACAGCTATTGGAAGGAAACCGGGCGAGTACGATACATCAACTGCCGGGACGACGAGGCAATGCGAGCATTCGATGCCCTGGTCCAGACGGAAGGCATCATGCCGGCCCTGGAATCCGCGCATGCCGTAGCCAAAGCTATGGAAATGGCTGCCGAGCGATCGGCGGACGAAATCGTCGTGGTCTGCCTGTCCGGGCGCGGCGACAAAGATGCCAACGAGGTGGCCAGGCTCCGCGGCGTGGACGTTTGACCCGATATACTGCACAGCGAAGAAAGCAAGATGTCCGCGATTGATCACGTTTTCGAGGATCTCCGTTCTGACGGCCGCAAGGCATTTATGCCTTTTGTGACGGCCGGCGATCCCGACTTGGCGTTTACCGCAGCCGTGCTTCGCGAACTGGCCTCACGCGGATGCAACCTGTGCGAGGTTGGCATACCCTACAGTGACCCGATCGCGGATGGTCCGGTCATCCAGGCTTCGTACTCGCGGGCCCTCGACCGTGGGATTCGTCTGGCCCAGATCCTAGATATGGTCGGCCAAACGGCACCGGAGTTGTCCATGCCCGTGGTGACCATGGTCAGCTACTCCATTGTGTACCGCTACGGTCTCGAACGGTACGTGGCGGCGGCAAAGACGGCTGGCGCGGCGGGTGCCATCGTTCCGGACTTGCTGGTCGAGGAGGCTGACGAATTTGCAGAGATCTGCCGGCGCGAGGATTTCAGCTTGATCATGTTGGTCACTCCCACGACGCCGCGAGAAAGGGCCCTCCGCATCGCGGCGACGTCGACAGGATTCCTCTACTATGTCTCCGTCACCGGAATCACCGGCGAACGCAGCGATCTGCCACCGGAATTGACCGAAAATGTCCGTTGGCTGAGAGAGCAAACCGACCTGCCGATTTGTATTGGCTTCGGCATCAGCCGACCGGAGCACGTCGAGCTGCTGGCCCCGGTTGCCGACGGCCTGATCGTCGGCTCGGCCATTGTCCGGCTTATCGCCGGGATCGAAGATCGCTCGCGAGATGAAGTCTTGGCCGACGTAGGCAAATATGCCTCCGAGTTGATCGGCGCACTGGAAGCCTAGCGTGGGCTCGCCCGGCGTGACGCGAAAACACAATAACTTCGGAGGCCAGATCCACATCGGGTCGAGCCTGACGCCAGCGTTGCGCGACGTGCCTGTTGGGGAAAACCATGAGCACCTTCCCCAGAGACTTCATCCGCACAAGAGGGGCCAGGTCGAAGCCGACCGAATCGACGTGCGTCATGTCCAGCTCTTCCAGCCTAGAAAGCGGTGAAAGGGCTGACAGGTCCGTAATGAGATTGGGACGTGCGTAGTGCCCGATAGCAAGCACTCGCAATTGTTGTAGAGGCTTCAAGCAAGCAAGGCCACCGCGCTCTGAGGTGTGTCGCTAATCTGATTCGCGATGTTGCAGGATTTAATCCCGACGCGAAGTCGAAATGACAACAGTCGCGATCTGGATTGCGTGCCTCTGTGCACGTTCCCGACGGACGCAGGTGCATTTCCTTTTCGCGCGTAGGTCGCCCCCTACGCAGCGAAGGGCGGTTTGCCAACCGGCACAGGTTACATCGACCGACGCGTTAAAGCAGCAGTAGACGGTCTCAATCAGAAAACCTCCCGTTGCCGGAATATGGGCTCATCACCTCACCGCCCGCACCTCGACGACTGCCCCGCGGCCGCCGCCGGTGATGACGCGGTGAATGCTCAGATTGTTGCGGCCGGCAGGCGTGGCGGCAGGAACCCAGGGGCGAGTCAACCGCAGCAGTGCAAGATGGCGGATGATGGTTGCGTCGTCGACGCCGCCGCGATCGTCCAGCGGGCCGGAGCCGAATTTGGATTTTGCCGGATCGGGGTGGTCGCCGACGTTGCCCAGGAACTCGAAACCACGCGGCGAAGCGTCCTTGTTGCCGGTGTTGATGTTTGAGCCGATCAAACCACCTCGCGCTCGGGGCTGCGCCATATTCTGCCACACGGTGTCGGCGGTCGTGCCGGGCTTCTGCACCCGGAATTGATTGTTCAGCGCGAGCACACTCGCGCGGCTGCCATCGCCGCGAAGTTCGAAGCGACACGTTTCCTGCGTCTGGACGGGCATCAGAATGCAGGTGGCCAGCGTGAACACACCGCGGAAACTGTCGGCGGCAACGGTTGGGGCCGTTTCGCTGGTCGCATACGAGAACCGCGTGGCGTCGATCGACAGCATGCCGCGGTCCGTAAGCTGCAGTCCGTTGAGCGAATCGGAACTTCGTTCGTGGTAGACGCCGCGGACCACCAATCGGCCGCCTTGCTTCACGTTGTACTGGCCAGCGGCCGTACCGGTCGCTCCAGTGAACACGGCAACCGTCGAACCTGTATTGCTTTCGTTACCCCGCCCGATTCAGTCGTCCAGTTCGATTGAGCCCCAGGGGCCGGGTTGGGTAGCGATGTTCTTGTCCTTGGGTTCGGGCCAGTAGATTTCGGTAGTCAGAATTGTCGGCTGGCATCGGGCCAGCGAAATCGGCAGGCTCGCTGCCCGTCAGGCAGAAAATGCCATTGAACACGGCCGCATAGTATGCCGTATTGCGAAGCGAAAGTCACGTTCGAGCATGGCAATGGCGTCCACCTGGTGTCCGACACACGGAATTGCTGCAGGCAAACAGCATTACTTGCCACGGCTTTCCGACCTTTGATACGAACAAATTGATCATCCCAATGCGACGAACAAAACCATCAAGCCATTCATTCGAATGAACTTCATCCCGCCGAGAATTCCATGTCCTCTCTCAGCCCGCCCGTAACGCCGTCAGTGATCCTCGATGAAACGAACGGTCTGCCTATCCCGGCCACCTCCGCGCCGGTCGACAGCGGTTTGGCGACCACTTCAAAGGACCACTCGTAGACTCTCCTGATACCCACCGTTCGAAGGGGACGCCTGCACCCAGTAAGGGCGGCATGAGGCCGAAGCTGAGTCTTGGTTACCAATCCTCGTTTCCGACCTGCATGGGGCCGATTGGAACCGATTGAATACGCGAGAATTCTTGAAAAAAATCGTTGCATGTGGCACGCCCATTGAGCAGACTATAAGTAGTCTGTCCGTGGGATCAGCCGAGTGGCAAAGAACGACTTACCCCTAGGACGGAGTGATGTTCATCCCCAGGTCGGATTACTTAACCGACCTACCGGGTAGACATATTCCTGCCGGTCTTCCCCAATCCGGAGCGGAACCGTGACCAGCGTTTCGTTAGAGTCTGACCAAGGTAGTTCACAGTTGTTCGCGGGGCGCCCAGCGCAACTGGTTTTGGCCGCCTTGCTGCTTGCCAGCCACCTGCCCTTCTTCATTCTGCATTTGGCCAATCTCTGGCGGTACCAGCCCCATTACGAGTTTTTTCCCGTTCTGCTGGCCGCGTTCGCGTGGCTGGTGTGGAAGCGGTGGCCAAGCGAGAAGGTTCACACCAGAGCAAGTCGATTTATCGCTTGGTTTCTCTTGCTGCTGGGTCTGGTTTGCCTGGGGACCTCCGTGATCTTGTTTTCGCCCTGGGTCGGCGCCGTGGCGACCGTCTTCTCCGTAGGTGGCTTGCTGCTGTTTCTGGCGGGACGAGCCGCATTTCGCCAACTGGCATCCGTGTGGTTATTGCTGTGGCTGGTAATCCCGCCGCCTTTTCGGTTGGACGATCAACTGATCCGGTTGCTTCAGAGCCTTACGGCGCGCTGCGGCGGCACGCTATTGGAGATAATGGGCATCGAGCATCTGCTTGCCGGGAACGTGTTTCGCCTGCCAGGTCGTGAGTTGTTCGTGGCCGAAGCCTGCAGCGGTATCAACAGCCAACTCGTGCTGGTTGCCGCGAGTGTCATCTTGGTGATCCTGCTGCGCCGGGCCTGGCTCCACTCGATCCTGTTGATTGCCGCGTCCGTCTTCTGGTCGGTGGTGGTGAATACTGCCAGGGTGACGTTCATCGTGCTGGTCGCCGTGCGATGGGATATCGACCTGTCCGACGGATGGCAGCACCAGGTATTGGGCCATGCCTTGGCTTTAGCAGGCATTCTGTTGCTGCTCAGCACAGATCAGCTACTGGCCGGTCTGCTCGCGTCCGTATTGGACTTCCGTCGGGCTGCGATGAGGGGCGAACAGGAACGCGCCCCATTGGCCCGCGATCCGTTGTCTCGTCTGTGGAACGTGGTAATTGCCTGCAAGTGGGAAAAGGCCCCCGAGCCGAGTGAGCAGTTCGAGATGGCGGCGCCCCCAGCCACTGCCGGAAAGCGATCGCTGCTTGCCGCTGTTCCTTTCGGTTGCCTTGGCGCACTGCAATTGGTTCTACTGCTCGTTCCGCACACGCTGGAAATCAGTGCCGATGGGCTCGCCGCCACGTTTCAGGAAGACTGGCTTCCACAGCGACTGGGTCGTTGGGAGCGGTCCGAATATCGTACCCACGAACGCGAACGCAGCAGCGATGATGGCCTGTACAGTTGTCAGTGGGTCTATCAGTCCGAGGATCACGTGGCCACCGTGTCCCTAGATTTCCCTTTCTTCGGTTGGCACGAACTGACTCGATGTTATGAGTCGCGTGGCTGGAGGGAAGAGAAACGCACGGTGCGTCAGGCGAAGGACGGAGGCTTTTTCGTCCAGGTCGATTTGAGCAAGCCGAATGGCGAGGCGGGCTATTTGCTGTTCGGCCTTTTCGACGGCGCCGCCCAACCCATCGAACCCATGTCGACGAACTGGCCCGGGATTCGAGGCAAATTGGCACGAAGTCCTTTGCTGCCCTTGCTTGGCCTCGAAAGCCGCGCCATTACGTCCACTCAGACCACTCTGCAGATACAGGTCTTCGTTGGCAGCAACTATCCGTTGGACCAGTCGCAGAGGCAGATCGTGGACGACACGTACGTAGATATTCGCCACCGGATCGTAAAGCGTTGGCAGACAGACATCCGAGAGGAGTAGTTCGGCAATGGTCAAACGCGGGCCGATGGATCACCACCACTTCACGTATGGCAAGAGAATAGCCCGAGGCATTCGAGCCTTAGTCCGCAAGCCCTTGCGCCTCGGTGGTTGGTGCCTTGGCTTCTGTCTTCATCTCGTTGGCGTCGTCGGCTACCCGATGTGGACGTTCTTCCGCAAGTGGTCAACCAGCAGACCGTTCGCCCCCCTGGCGTGGGGCGTGCTGGCGGTGGTTGCCGTTGTCGTTGTCGGACTATTGGCTGCGACCGGCCACCGAGTGTCAAGGTCCGACTTGGTTGTGCGGTATCGGCAATCGGCGGCCGAGGCGGCAGCTAGGGGCGACGCGAAAGCGGTCGAGTTGTGGTTGGAAAAGGCCGTGCTGTTGAACCCGAACGACAAAGCGTTCCATTACGGCCTCGCCTTGACAGCCGAACAGGACGGTCGCCACGACCGGGCTCGCCAAATCATGCGCACGCTGGCTCCGGACGACAGGACCGGATACGGCCCGGCGCACCTTTGGATCGCCAGCCACATCGCGCG
>JADHUC010000431.1 GCA_016784735.1 Pirellulaceae bacterium
ACCTTGTCCTGCCAGGGCTTCTCGCGCTCGTGATGATACAAATGCCCTGGGTTGTAGCGGATCTTGTCAACGTGAGGGGCAACCAGTTCTGCCAAACGGTAGTTCTCTTGAAGGTCCACAGAGAGATTCGCCGAAGTACGCTGTCGGATTTCTTTCAGCGCATCAGCGTCCTTCTTGCTGTCCACGGCGATCCGTACCACATCCGCGCCGGCTGACGCCAGTGCGTCCACCTGCCCGACGGTGGCGTCGATGTCCCCGGTGCGTGTGGCAGTCATGCTCTGTACAGCGATCGGATGACCGTCGCCTATCGTAATCGAACCGATTCGGACCGCTCTTGTTGGGTTCCTGGCTGGCTGCAATGGAGCTTCCTTGTCGTTGAAGGTGCTGGACATAGCGTCATTCTTCTCGAAGTGTTCACATTTGGCAACGTCACCGTTATGAGGCCGGCGAACGCCGACCACCCGCATAATTGCCGTAACCGTCTCGGCAAACAGCTCGTTCGCCATGGATGCGGCGGAGCACACTATGTTGCCGTAACCTATGGTTTTTAGACGACTTCGGAGTTCTCCGCCTGATTATTTGAAGCGTCCCACCTAATGCCCGATCCCCGACACCCTCGGAAACGCGAACTGCTCCAGCGAACGGAGTCCCTGCTGCGTAATTACCAGCGGACCCGCCGTCAGCGTGTAATCCGATGGCTGATCGGCCTTCAGATCGCCGCGTGGCTCGCCGTCGTTGCGTTCGCCGCTGTAGGCTTCGCGATTGGGCATCACAACGGACTTGCGGTCTGTGTATACCTGGGTTTCGTAGCCACAACTGCCGTTGGGGCATTATTCGCGACCGCACAACAGAATCGGCGGTATCTTCGACGCGTCGCACATCATAGGACCGTCATCGAAGCGAGGCACCGTCGTGCCCAAGAAACGCTTGCCGAGCGTATCGCCGACTTGAACGCGGTGAACGAGGAGTTGACCGAGAGAAACTCGCAAATCGAACTTCATGGGCGCGAGATATTCAAGCTCTTCCGCGCTGCTTCGGAACAAACGCTGATCCTTGCTCAGGCAAAGGAAGAGGCGGAGGCTGCCAGCCACGCAAAAAGCCAGCTACTGACCAATATGAGCCACGAGCTGCGCACGCCGATGACGGCCGTACTCGGGTTTTCCGAGGTACTCGGCGACAACCTTCAGCGGCCAGAGCAAAAGGAAATTGTGGCGACAATCAGGCGAAACGGTGAGTATCTACTTCGGTTGATCGACAACCTGCTCGACCTTTCGAAGATAGAAGCCGGCAAGCTCCAGATGGATCGAATACCCTGTTCGCCGCGCGAGATCGTGAATGATGTCGTCGAGTTGCTGCAGGTTCGAACTCGCGAAAAGGGTCTAAGACTGTTCGCCGAATGCGAAGGTGAAATCCCCAGTACCATTCACTCGGACCCGACCCATCTGCGTCAGGTGTTGATCAACTTGATCGGCAACGCCATCAAGTTCACGGAAGTTGGTTCCGTGCGCGTGGTGACGAGAGAAATCAGTCAGGATTGCGATGAACGGGAATTGGAGTTTCGGATCATCGATACGGGCCTTGGCATGACGAGCGAACAGATGTCCGGGCTGTTCGAACCGTTTACCCAGGCCGACACCTCGTGCAGTCGCCGATTCGGCGGCACGGGATTAGGGCTGGCCATCAGTAAACGCCTGGCGGAGATGCTAGGGGGCCATATTGCCGTGGCGAGCGTCCCGGATGCCGGCAGCGTTTTCACCCTGACGGTTCCTGTCGGTGTAGCGGAACAGGACATGGCATCCGATCAATGCAAAGAAATGCTTGCTCCGACGCCTGAACTTCCGATCGCCCCGGAAACGCGGCGACTGGACCTCCCATGCCGCATCCTGCTGGCCGAAGACGGGCCGGACAACCAGAGGCTGATTTCATCCTTGTTGGAGCAGGCTGGTGCCGAAGTGATATCCGTCGAGAATGGCCGACATGCTCTGGACCGGGGCCTGCGGGCCGGTCGCGAAGGCCGTCGGTATGATTTGATTCTCATGGATATGCAGATGCCGGAAATGGATGGATATGCGGCAACGCGGCGACTTCGCGATTCTGGATACGATGGCCCAATCGTGGCATTGACGGCGCACACCATGAAGGGGGACGAGGTAAAGTGCCTGAAAGCGGGATGTGACGGCTATCTGGGCAAGCCGATTACTCGCGACGCCCTATTGGCCACCGTAAACCGCTGGTCGCGAAGACCCGACCGCCCCGCATTTCGCCCCGCGAAAACTGATTGACACACCGTAATGCCCGACGTAAACTCGACTTAGGTAGTTTTGCGCGCTGGACCTTGTGCCAGTGCCCAGTCGCCCCCACGGTCGGAAAGAAGCGGCGGCAGGAAATAATCGGGACACTCGGCTGCGAATAAGCCGAAAACGATGGTGTCTGTGTTATTCTTTTAGGGCATTGCCGAACAAGCAATCCCCTCGTTTCTCAGGAGAACCGATCATGGCATCCCGCGAGAGCCAGGGACTTCAAATCGCACTGATTCTCTTTGTAATGGTCGCCATAGTTTTGGCCCTGACCACCTACCTTTACTTCCGGAAAGCGGAGGAAAAGACCAAGGAGGCCGCCGCGGCTCGGGTCGAAGCGAAGCAGTTCGACACTGCCGCAAAGCAGCTCGCTTTCGAGAACCAGGTATTGAAACACGTTATTGGCGTTGAATCGAAGACGCAGGCGGAATTGGATGCCATCAAGCAGGGGCTTGGCGCGAACAAGGATATCGAAAAGGTTCTGACGCAGTTCGAGCAGGACATGGCCATGTACGGCGCGGGTTTCCCCGGACAGACCTTGAGCTATCAAAAATTGCCGGCGTACCTGATCGAACAGATCGGTGATCGAAACCAAAAACTCGTTGCCGCGGACGCAAAGGCCAAGAGCCTGCAGGCTGAAAGGGACAGCGTTGAGGCGGCCGAGAAACAACGAACGCTTGCGGCGGAAGCGGCACAAGCCAAGGCTCAACAGGATTTGGTGGCCGAGAAAACGAGATTCGCCACGGACCGTACCGAATTCATCGCGGCGACGAAAAAGATCGAGGCCATACAGCCACAACTGCAGGCCAAGATCAACCAGCTCGATAACAAGATGAGAACGGAAATCGAGACTCGCGACCAAGCGTTGTTGAGTCTGCAGGAGACGTTCGCATTCACGAAGATTAAGCTTGCAGACGCGCTGAAACCGCAAGAGTTCGAGCGTCCTGACGGCGAGATCATTTACGTCAATCAGCGAGCTAATGTAGTCTGGATCGACCTTGGTTCAGCGGACGGCCTGCAGCGGCAGATGAACTTCAGCGTCTACGACAAGAACCAGATCGGTGCGACCAACGCGGAGGTCAAAGCGAAGATCCAAGTCACGGCCATCAAGGAAGCACATCTGGCCGAGGCACGGATCGTGGAAAGCGACGATTTGGACGTGATCATGAAGGGGGACAAGATATACTCGCCCACTTTCCGCAAAGGCCATAAGACGCGATTTGCTTTGGCGGGCTTTATGGACATCGACGGCGACGGCAAGAGCGATCAGACGAAGGTGAAGAGCATCATCACGACCAATGGCGGCGTGGTTGATGCGGAACTCTTGCCCGATGGCAGCATCGCCGGAAAGATGTCGGTCGAGACGCGATTCCTGGTCAGGGGCGAGGCACCCACGGACAAGACGGACGAACGGATGATCAACGGTTGGAACAATATGCAGGAAGAAGCGACTCGAAAGGGCCTCGAGACCATGTCGCTACAGGAGTTGCTGGATCGCATGGGATATCATGACGATACCCGCGTGATTGACCTGCAGCGAGGAGGTCCGGGAGGCGGCGCCGCCAGCGAGCAGTTCCGAAAACGAAGACCGAGTGCTTATTGATCCGCCGGTCGTCGCCGAACAGATAGAGCCGTCAAGTTCTCGCTTGGCGGCTTTTTTCGTACGTTCCCGAACCTCAACACAGAAACGCCCAATGTCTGTGGCGTTCGTTTTCGTTGGAGTTCACGCTTCAGCGTGCCTCTTCGGAACCTCGAAAAGACGCAGCACGCTAAAGCGTGAACTCCAGCGGGGTCCGCTTGGAATAACCGGCGGCCCGATCAGCGAATCTGAATTGTGCATCTTGTATTGCGTCATCTTTCTTCGCCGTCAATCGGAGTTGGCCGCTGACAGTGTGCCTTCGTTCGTCATGCTGTCGCGGTTTTCCGGAACGAGGAGACACGCTCATGAAATCTCGCAATGATCGGGGACTTCAGGCCGCTCTGATACTGTTTGTGATGGCCACGGTTGTGTTGGCGATCGCAACGTATGTCTACTTTCGACAGTCGCACGAGAGGACGAATGAACTGGTAGTTGCCCTCAAGGCAAGGAGCGAGGCAACTGGAGCCTTCAACGCAGAGAATGCTCGCGTCCAAGTGTTGAGGCATCTGGTCGGCGAGAAGCGGCTGAGCGACGCCGAGTTGGCGGTGGTCCGGAACGACTTTCCGCCGGGCGCAAACCTGCAGGAAATCGAAGATGTCTTTCGCGAGGATGCGGAGTCCCACGGCAAGGGCCTTTCGAGCGAGTCGTTGCACTACCGCGGGATGCTGCACGATCTGGACACGACGGTTCACGATCGCAATGCCTTACTATCCGACGCGGCCGTGCGCGAGGTCCGACTCGTCGACGAGAGGGATCGCGTTCGCGAGGACGAGGGGCGACGACTGGCCGAGGTAACTCAGGCACTTCATGAAGCGCTGGCCGATCAGAAGGCTGAGCGTGAGAAGCACAGCAAGGACCGTGCCCGGCTGCAAGCAGAGAAGAACGAGTTGGCCAAAGAGTTGGCCCGTCGCGCTAAGACGATGGCCGATCTGACGGCAACCTACGAGGCAGATGTTGTGGAGTTGAGGGACCGCCTGAGACGAATCGAACTGCTGTACCAAGCTGCGATAGATGAAATCGAGACGACGAAAGGCGCGCCTCTAAATGACAACGAAGCGGACGGAAAAATCGTCTGGGTCAACGCTCGTACGGGGACCGCAAAAATCAACCTCGGATCGGGCGACGGCCTCAGACGACAAACGACATTCAGCGTGGTCGATAAGCATGCCGCCGGCGCGACCGATGAAACGATCAAGGGAAGAATCGAGGTCACGCGCATCGAGGAAGAACATATGGCGGAAACCCGTATTCTCGAAGATGACCCGACGGACCCTATCCTTCCGGGCGACAAGATCTACTCGCCAGCTTGGCAAAAGGGCTACAAGCTCCGGTTCGCCCTGGCCGGCCTGCTTGACATCGACGGTAACGGTACGAGCGATCGAACGAAGCTGAAGAGCATTATTGCCACGGTCGGGGGCATCGTCGACGCCGAACTGCTGGACGACGGAACGATCGCCGGAAAAATGACGCTTGCGACCCATTATCTGATCATGGGCGTCGAACCGACAGAGGATTCCAGCGAGCCTTTTCGGGGTGGCAACACCGAAATCACGGAACAGGCTTCGCGTCTGGGGGTCCGAATCATCCCTCTCGACAAATTCCTCCAACGGGCGGGATTCCAGCCGTAAACTGAGATTGGCAGTTCGCCGTTGCTTGATACGGGCACTGCGTTATACTTAAGGGCTGCCCCAGAATGAAGGATGTCGGGTGTTTGGGTGGCTGGGGCCACTTGGCTCGGCTCCTCCGAAAGTCACCGGGAGCGGTCGAATGACTCTCCCGTAGATGCCTGAACTACCCTTTTGCCATTCCCCTGGCGCCTTGTTCCAGCGTCGGGTTGACCTCATGCCGAAATACATGATTCGATACGGCTCGATGCGATTGCTGGGCGTGATGACAACGCGCGGCGGTGCTCGATACGCGCGAGGCTCCGACGTCATCGCTCGCACGAACCGTGGGCTTGAAGCAGGCCGAGTGCTATGCGATCTGGATAACGAGACCGAGCGGGACAAGCCTTCTCACGGTCAGATCTTGCGCGAAATGACGGCAGACGACGCGAACGAACTTGCCCACATACAAGCATCGGCGAAAGACGAATTCCTGATTTGCGTGCGTCACGTGAAGGATCTGCGGCTCGACATGCAGTTGGTCGAGGTAGAGCACCTGTTTGGGGGCGAGCGAGTGATCATCTACTACCTCGCGGAAGGTCGAGTCGACTTCCGCGAGTTGGTCAAGCGTCTTGCCTCCGAGTTTCAAACGCGGATCGAAATGCGGCAGATCGGGGTGCGCGACGAGGCGAAGCTACTGGCCGACTTCGGCGACTGTGGCAAGTCGGTGTGCTGCAACACGCATCTAAGCGAGATGCCGCCCGTGTCTATGAAGATGGCCAAGCTGCAGAAGGCCACGCTGGACCCCACCAAGATCTCCGGCCGTTGTGGACGCCTGAAATGCTGCTTGCGGTACGAATACGGAGCATACCAGGAAATGAGGAAGGATTTGCCTCCGATCGGATCGGAGGTGACCACCCGCAACGGGAAAGCTCGAGTGCTGAGTCACGAAATCCTCGCGCAACAGGTTTTTGTGGAGATGGAGGACGCCCGTCGGCTGATGATCGACGGGAGTGAAATATTGTCGGTGATCAAGCGAGTCACGAAAGGAAAAGGGAACGAATAGAGTCCATGTCGACGCCCATTCATCCAATCATGGAACTGCTGAATAGGGATCGCCGGTACAAGCTGGAAGCGTATCAGTTTGTTCGCGAGGCGTTGGACTACGCACACCGCGCGCTCGGCATGGGCAGCAGTCAGCCGGTCCCGGCGGGCCAGGAGCCCCCGCCCGAAGCACATTTGACTGGCCAGCAACTCTGCGAGGCGATTCGCCAGTTCGCCGTTAGTCAGTTCGGCTACCTGGCCATGACCGTGTTGAACAATTGGGGCGTGCATGCAACAGGCGACTTTGGTGAGATTGTCTACAATCTGATCGACATCAACGAGATGCGAAAGTCGGACAGTGACCGCCGCGAAGATTTCGACGACGTGTACGACTTCGAAGAGGCTTTTGTCCGGCAGTTCGACATCCAGCTTCCGAAATGAGATGACAAGAGGTCAGTCGAAAAGGCCGGCTCGCCGCAAGTCCGCTGACCGGGATGGAAAGCTGGCGAGAAATGCTGAACCGGTGGTGCCAGACCCCTCGTTTCCGCCAAATCCTCGGAAACCAAACCGACTATTGCTAGCAGCCAGCATTGTGCTTTTCGTGGTTTGGCTCGTTCTTCTCTTGCTCTTGGTCCTGCTTGGACAGTAAAAGGCCATCCAGGCAGGTTCACTGCGTTTTGGCGAACCCATGCCGGGGCGTTCGAAATGTCCGCACACTTCGTTTAACCCGAAGCCGGAGGCGATGGCGGGAAGAGGAATGGACGGTCCACACGCATCGCCCGCCATCGCCTCCGGCTTCGGGTTAAACGAGATAACGGACCGCGACAAGGAGGTCGCACAATGCACATCGTTCTCGTCCTGCTGGCCGTATGCGCAGTTCCGCCCGAGCCCGCTGATACGGTCATTGTCTGTCCGCGTTCTCTGGTAGCACAGCTTCAACCGTGGATCGTTCATCGTCAGACCCAAGGGCACCGTTTGATGCTTGTGTCCAGTGAATTGTCGGCCGAAGGCATCCGTGCCGTGATCCGGGAGACGGCACAGTCAGGAGCGTTGAAGTACGTCGTGCTGGTGGGCGATGCAGAGCCGACGGAGCATGATATACACGTCCGTGCTCGTTCGACGCCTACGCATCGGATCCAAGCAAAGGTCAACATCCACTGGGGTTCGGAACCGGTAATTGCCACGGACAACTGGTATGCAGACCTGGACGACGATCAAATCCCGGACGTGGCAATCGGCCGGATCACGGCAGACGACCCCGACGAGTTAGCGCGAATAGTGCGCAGAATCCTGGCTTACGAGACGGTGCCGGATTACGGAAACTGGCGTCGCCAGATCAACTTCGTTGCCGGGGTGGGCGGCTTCGGCGTCTTGGTGGACGCGATCCTGCAAATGGCGACCAAGAAATTTCTCACCGACGGGATTCCTCCCGCTTACAACACATCGATGACACACGCAAGTTGGCAAAGTCCGTATTGCCCCGATCCGCGACGCTTCCGCGACATGACACTCGGGAGGCTGAACGAAGGTTGCCTGTTCTGGGTTTACATGGGGCACGGCCACCGACGCTACCTGGATCACGTCCGAGTCCCCGGCGGAGCGTTTCCCATTATGGATATCGACGACGCACGCGAGCTTCGATCGGCCCGTGGCTCGCCTATCGCTTTGCTGCTGGCATGTTACGCGGGCGCCTTCGACCAGCCGTCGGACTGTCTGGCCGAGGAAATGCTCCGCGCGCCGGGTGGACCGGTGGCAGTGATCTGCGGATCACGCGTGACCATGCCATACGGGATGGCGGTTATGAGCGACGCCATGATGGACGAACTCTTTCAGCAAAAGCGCAACACACTGGGCGAAGTGCAGTTGCACGCCAAACGCCGGATGGTCTCTGATGATCAAGGCACCGCGAATCGCCAGTTGCTGGACGCCATTGCCTCGGCCGTCAGTCCGTCGGCGGACCAATTGCGCGAAGAACGGATCGAACACCTGTCGCTGTTCAACCTGATCGGCGACCCGATGCTGGTGATCCGTCATCCGGAGGAAATCGACCTGCAATGCGAATCCAGCATCACGGCGGGCGAGCGTCTGACCGTCTCGGGACGATGCACGTTCGCCGGGCGCGCCGTGATCGAATTGGTTTGCCGTCGCGATCGCACAAAGACGCCACCGCCGGCTCGAGCCAACTTCATTCCCACCGACGAGTTTCTACGATCCTTCCAGGAGGCGTATCGGCAAGCAAACGACCGTCGCTGGGCCTCGCAGATCCTCACAATCGACGGCGGTGAGTTCCAGACCGAGTTGGCCGTACCTCCAGAAGCACGCGGCACGTGCTACGTTCGAGCCTTCGTCGACGGGCCGGACGGGTTCGCACTTGGCGCCACGAGAGTGTCGGTGCGGCGTCCAAGAGTCGAGACTGCCGCCGTCGAAAAACCGAAGGCCGGCAGCGTTCGGTAGCACCGAACATGTCCGCACCGCTCGTTTAACCCGAAGCCGGAGGCGATGGCGGGAAGCAGGATGGACGGTCCACACGCATCGCCCGCCATCGCCTCCGGAGACTGCTGAATAAGTCGTGGGTTAAGCTACCAGCTTGCCAAATACGTAGGCAAGCAAAACGTGGTAATCAACAATGCACAAGGTTGGCAAGCTGGAAGCTTACCCCACTTTGGTTTCCGCTAGCATTTCAGCGGGCTCCTCCGGCTTCGGGTTAAACGAGGACACGCAGATGTCCGTGAGACCATCCGGCGGCTAGCCGTTCTCCTGTTCCCATCCACGAGCCACTTCGACCAAGGTCCGCACAAATGCGCCAGTACCGCCGGCATCCAGCCACGGTTTGGCCTCGTCCAGGAACGACGGCCCGGCAATGTCGATGTGGACCCACGGTTTGTCTTTTACGAATTCCTCGAGGAATTTTGCCGCCGTGATCGCTCCGCCCCAGCGGCCATCGCCGATATTCTTGATGTCGGCCACCTTGCTGCGGATCTGCTCGGAGTACTCAGTGAACATTGGCAGTTGCCACGCCGGCTCGCCGCACGCGTCGGCCGCAGCCCGGACGGTCCCGCACCAGGCATCGTCGTTCGACATCAATCCAGCAACGTCCGAACCCAGAGCCACCATGCAGGCGCCGGTCAGAGTGGCGAGGTCGATGATTCTGTCGGCCCCACGCCCGACGGCCACATCCAACGCATCGGCCAGCACCAGGCGGCCCTCGGCATCGGTGTTCAGCACCTCGATCGTCTTGCCGCTGCGCGCCGTCAGAACATCCCCCAGCTTGTAGGAATCGCCTCCGACCATGTTCTCGACAAGACCCGCCAAACCGATGACGTTGATGGGCAGTTCCAAGCGAGCAATCGCCTGCATGGCACCCAGCACGGTCGCCGCGCCGGCCATGTCGCATTTCATCGTTTTCATGCCGTCGGTGGGTTTTATCGACAGACCGCCCGAGTCGAATGTTACACCCTTGCCGACAAACGCAAGAGTCGGGTCATCGTTCGCGCCGCCGTTATAGGTGAGGATCACCAGACGAGGTGGCCGAGCCGAACCGCGGGCCACGGCCAGCAACGCGCCACAGTTCTCCTCCTCCAATCGCTGCTGGTCCCACACTTCTATGCCGATGCCGTACTCCTCGGCAAACTTCGCCGCTTCGGCGGCAAACGACTCGGGATAGATTCGGCTGGGCGGTTCGTTGACCAATTGGCGAGTCAGATTGACGGTTTCTCCCAAAATCCGGCCGGACTGCAGAACCGTCTCGTACGCGTCGTCCCACAGGATCTCGTCAAAGGGATGGCAGGTCTTTTCGGCGCGATACAGATCCTGTCCGCGACAGCCCGCGATAGCTCCGCAAACGCCACTTTCGACCTGCCGTTCCGTCCAACCATCCCCAAGGCAGAAAGCCACACATCCGCGCTTCTTCTGAGCCAGCCTGTTGGCGGCCGCCGCGGCGGCCCGGAACGCCTCGCCGCAACCGAACCGATCGCTTTTTCCCGTGCCCACGATGGCAACCAAAGCGGTTCGGATTCCGGGCGGGGAATGCAGCAT